>CAMFZK010000164.1 GCA_946006915.1 uncultured Clostridia bacterium | reverse complement strand
TATGCACGGTGGATTTTTCGGTTTAACATTAAAATCATACCTATTGCGTGCTCGGCGACCGAATAGGGGGAATAGGCAGGAACACGCACAACACAAAGTCTGCCTTTTGCATATTTTAAATCTACATTGTTATATCCTGCACAACGAAGTGCCAAAATCTTTACACCGAACTTTTCTAACTGTTCTATAACATATTTATCAATGGTATCGTTTACAAATGCGCAAACCGCATCACAGCAAGCCGCCATACTTACAGTATCTCGGTTTAGTTTGTTTTCAAAAAATCTGATGTTGTATTCCTCGCTTATATAGGGGGAAAAACTCTCTTTGTCATAACTTTTTGTATCAAAAAATGCAATAGTTTTCATAAAAATTCTCCTTTTTGTACTAAATTTATTATTTTCTTAAAAATATTTACTATTCGCTATTGTAAAAATAAACTGAATTTGGTATAATCGTTTTAAAATTTTTTTCAAAAAAAGGTAAGGATGTTGAATGAAAAAGTATTTTAACCGATTGTTTATCGATGGGCTTTCGGGAATGGCTTACGGCCTGTTTTCCACCTTGATAATCGGTACAATCATCTGCCAAATTTCAAAACTTGTCGGTGCTAACGCTGCGGGCGAATATCTTAACGCAATGGGCAGTGTTGCAAAAACCTTGACCGGTGCGGGTATCGGTGTAGGTGTTGCCTGCAAGTTAAAATCTTCACCGCTTACTACCGTTGCGGCGGCAGTTGTGGGTATGATTGGTGCATTTCCGAATGTTTCCAATGCACAGTTTACGGTAGGCGCACCCGGTGAACCGTTAGGCGCTTTTATTGCGGCTTATGTTGCTATTGAAATAGGATATCTTGTTTCGGGCAAAACAAAGGTAGATATTATTGTTACCCCTATCTGTTGCATTTTAACCGGTGCGGCAGCGGGATATTTTGTCGGTCCTTACATTTCCACCGCAATGAAATGGATTGGTGCTTTGGTTAATATTAACGTAGAACAAAGCCCGATTTTAGGCGGTATTGTTGTATCGGTTGTAATGGGTATTTTGCTTACATTGCCCATTTCTTCGGCGGCTATAGGTATTTCTATGGGAATTACCGGTTTGGCGGCAGGTGCGGCAACAATAGGTTGCTGCTGCAATATGGTTGGTTTTGCGGTTATAAGTTACCGTGAAAATAAATTAGGCGGTCTTGTGGCACAAGGCATAGGTACTTCTATGATTCAAATGCCTAATATTGTAAGACATCCGATAATTTGGTTACCTTCCATTATTTCTAGCGCAATTTTAGGACCTGTTTCTTCGGCGGTACTTAAAATGGTTAGCAATCCCGTTGGTTCGGGTATGGGTTCGGCAGGTCTTGTAGGTCAGTTTATGGCTTATGACAGTATGCTGGCTTCCGGCTTTACACCGGTTGTTGCATTGCTCCAAATAATCTTAATGCACTTTGTATTACCGGCGGTTGTAACCCTTGCTATTGCCGAAGCCATGAGAAAACTCGGCTGGATTAAATCGGGTTATTTAAAATTGGTATCTGCAAATGCGTAAAAAAGAAAGGGTAGGGGCGGTAATAGAACGGCTCGAAAAATTATATCCCAACGCAATTTGTTCGTTAGAGTATAAGGACGCTTTTCAGTTGCTTATTGCAACACGGCTTTCGGCACAGTGTACCGATAAACGTGTGAATATGGTGACACCCGCTTTGTTTAGTGAATTCCCCACCGCCGAAAAAATGGCAAAGGCGGATATAAAAAGGGTAGAGGAACTTATTAAAACCTGCGGTCTTTACAAAACCAAGGCAAAGGATTTAATTTTAATTGCACAAAAAATTGTTGCCGATTTCGGCGGAAAAGTTCCCGATAATATTGAAGATTTAACAACACTTTCGGGCGTTGGAAGAAAAACCGCAAATTTGGTTTGCGGGGATATTTACGGTAAACCCGCCGTTGTAACAGACACGCATTTTATAAGAATTTGCAACCGTTTGGGTTTTATAAATTCTACTAACCCGCTTACCGCCGAAAACCAAATGCGAAAACTGTTACCTCCCGAAAAATCCAACGATTTTTGTCATAGAACGGTGCTTTTCGGCAGGGATGTTTGTACTGCACGCAACCCAAAATGTGAAAACTGCATTTTAGCCGATATTTGCCCGAAAATTAAATAATGTATAATAAGTAATTGCAGTTTGTTAAGATAAAGAAACGGCTCCCTTGTGTAAAGGGAGCTGTCAGCGAAGCTGACTGAGGGATTGTTTTGCAATAGTATAAAAATATTTGTAAACCTATTTGTTTGTGCTACAATCCCTCCGTCAAAACTGAAGTTTTGCCACCTCCCTTTAGGCAAGGGAGGCGGTTTTGTATTATGGCATACTTTTCATTTCTGCAAACTGCAATTTTTCTATTTATATTTGCTTTTTAATAATATGTATGATATTATTATAATTGGAAAAGTCAGATAATAAATAATATTTTAAATATGTAAAGTAGAATAACACTTAGAACGGC
>CAMFZK010000163.1 GCA_946006915.1 uncultured Clostridia bacterium | reverse complement strand
CCACAATTTTAATAGAGGGCGAAAATGCCTACGGTTATTTAAAAAGCGAATCGGGTGTTCACCGCCTTGTGCGTGTTTCCCCGTTTGATTCTTCGGGAAGAAGACATACTTCCTTTGCCTCCCTCGAAGTTATGCCCGAAATAACCGACGATATGAACATAGAAGTAAGGGACGAGGACATTAAAATGGATGTTTTCCGTTCTTCGGGTGCGGGCGGTCAGCACATCAACAAAACCTCTTCGGCGGTTCGTCTTACCCATATTCCCACCGGAATAGTGGTTGCCTGCCAAAACGAACGCAGTCAGTTCCAAAACCGTGAACAGGCGCTTAAAATGTTAAAATCCAAACTGCTTGAAATTAAAGAACGTGAACATCTTGAAAAAATTGAAGATATTAAGGGTGTTCAAAAGGAAATTGCCTGGGGTTCGCAGATACGTTCTTATGTGTTTATGCCGTATACTTTGGCTAAAGACCACCGAACCGGCTTTGAATCGGGCAATATTAACGCCGTTATGGACGGTGATTTGGACGGTTTTATAAACGCTTATTTAAAGGCGTCTTCCAAAGGCGAGTTACAAAACAATGTAGGAGAATAAAAAATGAAAAGATTTTTTAGTTTATTATTGGCATTATGTTTGGCAGTCGGTTTTTCCGCTTGCGGTAAAGAAAATGAAAATGCAACCGAGCAAGACGGTCAGAATCAGACAACAAATTCTCAAAATACCGAAACCGAAATACCGGACGGCTTTGATGTCAACGCAAGTTATACTGCGGTGATTAAAATTAAGGATATGGGCGATATTACGGTAGAATTAGATGCCAAAACCGCACCTATTACGGTAGCGAATTTTGTAACCCTTGCAAAAAGCGGTTTTTATGACGGACTGACTTTCCACAGAATTATTAAAGATTTTATGGTTCAAGGCGGTGACCCCAACGGTAACGGTACGGGCGGCAGTTCAAAAAATATTAGGGGTGAATTTTCCGCTAACGGTGTTGAAAATAATTTAAAACACGACCGCGGTGTGATATCAATGGCAAGAAGCGGATCTGCCTATGAGCAATATCTTGCAATGGGATATAAACTTTCCGACTTACCCTCCGAAGCCAAGAATGACATTGAAAGAGCAATGAACTCTGCGTCATCGCAATTCTTTATTATGCATAAGGATTCCCCTCATTTGGACGGTAACTATGCCGCTTTCGGTAAGGTTACAAGCGGTATGGAAATTGTGGATAAGATGGCTGAAACCACACCTGTTACAGACAACAACGGAACAGTATCCAAAGAAAATCAGCCGGTTATTGAAGCTGTTACAATCAAATAATTTTAAAACCTTTTTTAATAAGTGACGGAATGTTAGTTTACGCTTGTTTTAAGGGTGGTGATTTCAGTGCAACTTAAAATACAAAACGGGGTAGTAGAACTTTCGGGAGAGCCGATTTTAAAATCGGTTAATTTTGAAATTAACGACCAAAGCAAAATTGCCGTTGTGGGACGTAACGGCTGCGGTAAAACCACCCTTTTAAAACTAATTTCGGGGGAATATTCCCTTAATAAAACCCAAAGTGATACCGATTCGTTTTTCTCGGTTTCGGGCAAACCGAAAATCGGGTTTTTATCCCAAATGACATTCGAGGATGACAGCCGCACTTTGGTGGAAGAGGTGCGGTCGGCTTATAGCGAAATACTCTCTTTAAAAGCACAACTCGAAGAGTCCGAAAGGGTAATGAACCAAAACCACACAGAGGAAAATATTAAAACCTATACCAATTTGTTGGATACTTTTAATAATCTCGGCGGTTTTTATTTTGAAAAAGAATATGAGGGTGCAATTAAAAAATTCGGCTTTACCGAAGAGGAAAAACACCGCCCTTTGTCGGAATTTTCGGGCGGTCAGCGCACTAAAATTGCATTTATAAAGTTGCTTTTGTCAAAACCGGATATTCTGCTTTTGGACGAACCCACCAACCACCTTGATATTGAGGCGGTTTCGTGGCTTGAGGATTATTTGAAAAAATATAAAAAAGCGTTTGTTGTGGTATCCCACGACCGAATGTTTTTAGACAATGTGGTAAATACCGTTTATGAAATAGAGTACGGCAAAACTTATAAATATTCGGGTAATTATACAAGGTTTGCCGCCGCAAAAAAGGAACTGCGTTTAAAGCAGCAAAAAGAGTATGAAGCGGGGCAAAAGGAAAGAGAACGGCTGGAAAATTTGGTGGAGCGGTTCAGGTACAAAGCCACCAAAGCCGCTATGGCTCAAAGCAAACTGAAGCAACTCGAAAAAATGGAAATTATAGACTCGCCCGAGCGGTACGATTTACGCACATTCCACGCCGATTTTACCCCGCTTGATATTGGGGTAAAGGACGTGCTTTCGGTAAAGGATTTGTGCGTGGGGTACGAAAAACCGCTTTCCACTGTTAACCTCGAAATGAAACGTGGCAACAAGGTGGGAATTATCGGCGGAAACGGACTTGGAAAATCCACCTTTATTAAAA
>CAMFZK010000162.1 GCA_946006915.1 uncultured Clostridia bacterium | reverse complement strand
CCACAATTTTAATAGAGGGCGAAAATGCCTACGGTTATTTAAAAAGCGAATCGGGAGTTCACCGCCTTGTGCGTGTTTCTCCGTTTGATTCTTCGGGAAGAAGACATACTTCCTTTGCCTCCCTCGAAGTAATGCCCGAAATAACCGACGATATGAACATAGAAATAAGGGACGAGGATATTAAAATGGATGTTTTCCGTTCTTCGGGTGCGGGCGGTCAGCACATTAACAAAACTTCTTCGGCGGTTCGTCTTACCCATATTCCCACCGGAATAGTGGTTGCCTGTCAAAACGAACGCAGTCAGTTCCAAAACCGTGAACAGGCGCTTAAAATGTTAAAATCCAAACTGCTTGAAATTAAAGAACGTGAACATCTTGAAAAAATTGAAGATATTAAGGGTGTTCAAAAGGAAATTGCCTGGGGTTCGCAGATACGTTCTTATGTGTTTATGCCGTATACTTTGGCTAAAGACCACCGAACCGGCTTTGAATCGGGCAATATTAACGCCGTTATGGACGGTGATTTGGACGGTTTTATAAACGCTTATTTAAAGGCGTCTTCCAAAGGCGAGTTACAAAACAATGTAGGAGAATAAAAAATGAAAAGATTTTTTAGTTTATTATTGGCATTATGTTTGGCAGTCGGTTTTTCCGCTTGCGGTAAAGAAAATGAAAATGCAACCGAGCAAGACGGTCAGAATCAGACAACAAATTCTCAAAATACCGAAACCGAAATACCGGACGGCTTTGATGTCAACGCAAGTTATACTGCGGTGATTAAAATTAAGGATATGGGCGATATTACGGTAGAATTAGATGCCAAAACCGCACCTATTACGGTAGCGAATTTTGTAACCCTTGCAAAAAGCGGTTTTTATGACGGACTGACTTTCCACAGAATTATTAAAGATTTTATGGTTCAAGGCGGTGACCCCAACGGTAACGGTACGGGCGGCAGTTCAAAAAATATTAGGGGTGAATTTTCCGCTAACGGTGTTGAAAATAATTTAAAACACGACCGCGGTGTGATATCAATGGCAAGAAGCGGATCTGCCTATGAGCAATATCTTGCAATGGGATATAAACTTTCCGACTTACCCTCCGAAGCCAAGAATGACATTGAAAGAGCAATGAACTCTGCGTCATCGCAATTCTTTATTATGCATAAGGATTCCCCTCATTTGGACGGTAACTATGCCGCTTTCGGTAAGGTTACAAGCGGTATGGAAATTGTGGATAAGATGGCTGAAACCACACCTGTTACAGACAACAACGGAACAGTATCCAAAGAAAATCAGCCGGTTATTGAAGCTGTTACAATCAAATAATTTTAAAACCTTTTTTAATAAGTGACGGAATGTTAGTTTACGCTTGTTTTAAGGGTGGTGATTTCAGTGCAACTTAAAATACAAAACGGGGTAGTAGAACTTTCGGGAGAGCCGATTTTAAAATCGGTTAATTTTGAAATTAACGACCAAAGCAAAATTGCCGTTGTGGGACGTAACGGCTGCGGTAAAACCACCCTTTTAAAACTAATTTCGGGGGAATATTCCCTTAATAAAACCCAAAGTGATACCGATTCGTTTTTCTCGGTTTCGGGCAAACCGAAAATCGGGTTTTTATCCCAAATGACATTCGAGGATGACAGCCGCACTTTGGTGGAAGAGGTGCGGTCGGCTTATAGCGAAATACTCTCTTTAAAAGCACAACTCGAAGAGTCCGAAAGGGTAATGAACCAAAACCACACAGAGGAAAATATTAAAACCTATACCAATTTGTTGGATACTTTTAATAATCTCGGCGGTTTTTATTTTGAAAAAGAATATGAGGGTGCAATTAAAAAATTCGGCTTTACCGAAGAGGAAAAACACCGCCCTTTGTCGGAATTTTCGGGCGGTCAGCGCACTAAAATTGCATTTATAAAGTTGCTTTTGTCAAAACCGGATATTCTGCTTTTGGACGAACCCACCAACCACCTTGATATTGAGGCGGTTTCGTGGCTTGAGGATTATTTGAAAAAATATAAAAAAGCGTTTGTTGTGGTATCCCACGACCGAATGTTTTTAGACAATGTGGTAAATACCGTTTATGAAATAGAGTACGGCAAAACTTATAAATATTCGGGTAATTATACAAGGTTTGCCGCCGCAAAAAAGGAACTGCGTTTAAAGCAGCAAAAAGAATATGAAGCGGGGCAAAAGGAAAGAGAACGGCTGGAAAATTTGGTAGAGCGGTTCAGGTACAAAGCCACCAAAGCCGCTATGGCTCAAAGCAAACTGAAACAACTGGAAAAAATGGAAATCATAGAATCTCCCGAGCGGTACGATTTACGCACATTCCACGCCGATTTTACTCCGCTTGATATTGGGGTAAAGGACGTGCTTTCGGTAAAGGATTTGTGCGTGGGATACGAAAAACCGCTTTCTACTGTTAACCTCGAAATGAAGCGGGGTAACAAGGTGGGAATTATCGGCGGAAACGGACTTGGAAAATCCACCTTTATTAAAA
>CAMFZK010000161.1 GCA_946006915.1 uncultured Clostridia bacterium | reverse complement strand
AGGTCGGCAACGGCAAAAGTACAGTCAAACTCGTCCTGCATAGCGTTCCAATTTTTAAGTGCGCCTAAATAGTTACCAAGCGTTAGCATACCGCTGGGTTGAATACAACTTAAAACTTTCTTTTTTTGGTTGATTTCACTCATTACAATTCCGCCTTTTAAAGTTTATCTATAATATAATACCATACTTACATTGTTTTTACAAGTAAATTAGTTTTGCTCGTCCAAAGAAAGGGAAAAACTTTCCATAAATTCGCTCATAAAAATATCAGCTTCGGGACATTTTAAATTTTCAATCGCTTTTCTTGTGGATTTTTCGGCAACCGCAAATTCACGGTTTCCCATATTAAGTTCTTCTACGCACTTAATAAGCGCCGATATTTTATCCGCCGCTTTAATAAGTTTTTTACTTTGCGAATCGGGGTTATAAATCTTATCAAAAAAGGGTTTAAAATCATTAGGCAACTTTTCGGTAAGCCGTTTTGCCGCCACCGCTTCGATTTGTTTATAGGCGTTTTTAATTTCTTCGTTATGGTATTTAATGGGGGTTGGCATATCGCCGGTTATAATTTCGGTAGTATCGTGATACATAGCACAAACCGCAATAAATTCCGGATTAGCATTTCCGCCTAATCGGGTATTGTTAATAACCGCCAAAGCGTGTGCTATTTGCGCCACTTCCAAAGAATGTTCGCTTAAATTCTCTTTTCTGGTATTGCGCATAAGCCCCCAACGGTAGATATTTTTCATACGTGACATCATAGCGTAAAAATGATATTGCATATTAACACTCCAAATTGTAGTTGTTGTATTGAATATTATAACATTAAATGGTATAATATCAATATAATATTTTCACAAGAGGTAAATTTAATGGTTTTTTCTAAACAAAAACTTTTAACACTTAAACCCCAAAAAGAACTTCGGCTTTCAACATTTTTTATTGCTTTGTTTATTGCCGTTTTACTTTTCTTGCCCTACGTAATTATGGGACAGGGGTATTTTATCTTTTACGGTGACTTTAACGTACAACAAATTCCCTTTTATAAGGAATGTCACCGTGCCGTAAAATCGGGCGATATTTTTTGGAACTGGAATACCGACCTTGGTGCAAACACTATTGCGTCTTACAGTTTTTACCTTTTGGGAAGTCCCTTTTTTTGGCTTACAATTCCCTTTCCCAACAGTTTTGTCCCCTATTTAATGGCTCCGCTTCTAATACTTAAATTTGCCCTGTCTGCCCTTACGGCGTACCTTTATATCCGCCGTTTCACCCGCACTCCCGAGGCCGCTCGGCTTGGCGGTTTGTTATACGCTTTTTCGGGATTTTCAGTATACAACATCTTTTTTAATCACTTTCACGAAGCAATAGTCTTTTTCCCGCTTTTGCTTTTATCGCTGGAACTTTTTATGACCGAAAACAGGCGGTTTATATTTGCAATTACGGTTTTTCTTTGCTGTGTTTCAAACTACTTCTTCTTTTTCGGTATGGTTGTTTTCACGGTGATTTACTTCTTTGTAAGGGTTTTTTCTGGTGCGGTAAAGGTAAAAGTTTCCCGCTTTTTCGCTTTGGTGTTTGAAGCGGTTTTGGGAGTTTTGCTTTCGGCTGTAATTTTAGTACCCACCGTTCTTTCGGTTATGGGTAATCCCCGTTTGTCGGACACTCTTATGGGTTGGAGCGCCATTATGTACGGCAAAGAACAAATTTACGGTAATATTTTGCAATGTTTCTTCTTCCCGCCCGATATTCCCGCCCGTCCCGTTTTCTTCCCCGGTGCAAATGTAAAATGGTCTTCTTTAGGCGGTTGGTTACCGCTGTTCAGTATGGTTGGTGTGTTCACCTTCTTTTCTAGCCGCAAAAACAGTTGGTTAAAGCGAATGGTGGGTATTTGCATTTTTATGGCGTTAGTACCCATTTTAAACAGTGCGTTTTACGCTTTTAATTCCTCTTACTACGCCCGTTGGTTCTATATGCCGATTCTTTTAATGGCGCTTATGACCTGCGTTATGTGTGAAGATAAAAACGCTAATTGGTCGTATGGCTACAAGTGGGTGCTTGGCATAACCGTTGCAGTAACCCTTGTTATCGGCTTTTTCCCGCAAAAAAACAAAGACGGTGAAATTATTTACGGACTTTTCACAAGCCCCGACGATATAACCTACATTGCAAGATTTTGGATAACTTCGCTTATTGCGGTTGTAAGTTTAATTATTTTAGGCATTTTAATAAAAGTTTTACGCAAAAACCCAAAATCGTTTTTTAAAACTGCCACCGCCTGCGTATTTATCATTTCGGTTATATACGGCAACGTTTTTATAGCAACCGGCAGGTCACATTCTTATGACATTAAAAACGTTATGATTGACTCCCTTATAGAGGGTGAAGTAAATTTAGACACAAATAAAAACTTCAGAATAGACACTTACGACTGCGTTGATAACACTTCAATGTATTTAGGTTATCCCGGAATAAACGCCTTTCATTCTACCGTACCGTCTTCTATAATGAGTTTTTATGACTATATAG
>CAMFZK010000160.1 GCA_946006915.1 uncultured Clostridia bacterium | reverse complement strand
CTTGAAAATGAAGAACGAACAAAAGCCGTTTATAACGAATGTAAAAATGTGATTGAAAAAATTAAGGCAAATTAAAAATTTAACGGGATAGAAGTTTGAGGTTAACTTCTATCCCGTTAAACTTTTATGTCTTTGCCATTTTCATTACAATGGAAGTTGGGAGTATTTTGGCTACAAATCTGTAAAATTTGTAGAAAAACTTGTCGCAAAAAACGGCTTTGCCTTTTTGGGACGCTTTAAGCGAATGCTCGGCGACCTTTTGCGGATTGTCACGAGGCAGGGTATCAAAGGTGTGGCTTGTGCCTTTTTCAATTCCCGCAAGTCCTAAAAACTCGGTTTCCATAGGTCCGGGACAAACCGCCAAGCAGTTAATCTTTCGGCTTTTAAGTTCGATTCTTAATGCACGTGAAAAACTCATAACATACGCTTTGGTGGAAGAATAAACCGCCATACGGGTATTAGGTGCAAAAGACGCTATTGAACAGGTGTTTATAATTTCGGAATTTTCTTTCATAAAGGGTAGAGTTACGTTTGCCATAACTGTAAGTGCTTCGCAGTTTAGCTGAACCATAATGCCGTTTTCCTCTTTGGAAAGGCGGTCAAACATCCCCAGTTTACCGCAACCGGCATTGTTAATTAACAGTTTAACATTTACGTTTTCGGTTTTTAAAAGGTTTTCATAGGTTTCAATATGATTTTTATTTGTAATATCCAAATCTAAAATACGAACGGGCTTTGTAAGAAGTTTTGCCACTTCTTGAAGTTTTTCTTTTCTTCTCGCAATTAGCCAAATTTCTTCAATACCGCTACGCATTTTGTCAACCGCTTTGGCGTATTCAGTGCCAAGTCCCGCAGAGGCACCCGTAATAACCGCAATATTCATTTTAACACTTCCTTTTGTTTCATTATACTACGAAAACAGTTTTTTGCAAAACTTTTCTTTAAAATCGTTCAATTTTTCAAAGTCCATTGCCTCAATATAATAACTTTCAAGTTTGTCATGCACCGCTTTTGCCTCGGCTAAAGTGGTGTAAGCGGATTTTAAAAGGTAGTCTATCACCTTTTTGTTAAAGTTCATTCTTTCCTTGTTTTGCTTTAGTTGATTTGTGTTTGTGAATCTAACCGAATGAATACGTCGGGAATTGACGCCGAAAGATAAAAAGTCGTTTTCGGTAACAAAACCTAAAGAAAGTTCTGGTATTATTATATGGTCGGTGATAATTGACGGTAAAAACGGGTTTTTAAGGGTTATAATTTCGTAACCGTTTTTTAGTGCGGTTTCCCGTATTTCCTCCATAATTATGTTTGAAGAAGCGTAGTATTTATCCTTAATAACAACAAGCCGTTTGCAAATTTTTTCCGGCGTATCGGAAAAGCCCATTAACCCTTTAGGACCTATACCGCCTAAAAATCCAACCCATTCGTGAGGTGTATTATCGGTTTTCGGAATTAGGTCTTTGCAAAGTTTTTTTGCAAATTTTTCGGCTTTTTTTCTGTCGGTACATAAAAGAGCGGTTTTGTAATTATCGGTCAAAAGTTTGCCGGCTGCCTGCAAATAGCGTGACGCCGTTTGGTGTAAACGCTTGTTTTCCCCTGTAAGTTCCAAAACTTTAGTTTTGCCCTCTAATTTTTCGCTGTCCCAAAATTCCCCAAAGTTTAAAATTTCCTCACAAACTGCGGGATATACAGGGTCAAGCGTATGCGGTGCCGTACCGTCTAATATAACGGTTTTTTTGTCGGGTATTATAACCGCATCAAGCGAATCGGGGTCGGAACTGCACGGGCAGGTTAGAAGGACAAGGTCATTTTCGTTTGCTTTCTTGGCAACAAACTTCATAAACGAAGATTTTCCCGTACCCGGTCCGCCTTTAATAATGTATACTTTCCAACCGTCGTATGGATTATAACATTCGGCAAATTTGCTTACAAACCCTTCAAACGAGTTTGCCGCTAAAAAGAAATTTAATGTAGTTTTTTCCATAGTTTCCCCTCCAGGTAGTATATATTATGGGGAAAAATAAGTTTTGACACAAAGCCATAAGTGTGTTATAATGTCGTGGAGTCGGTTAGACGGTTGCGGATAGCAATATCTGAGGAAAGTCCGAGCCCCACAGGGCAGAATAGCGGCTAACGGCTGCCGAGGGTGACCTTAGGGAAAGTGCAACAGAGATATACCGCCTGCTTTGCAGGTAAGGGTGGAAAGGCGAGGTAAGAGCTCACCGGTTTCACGGGAACGTCGAAACCCTGTAAACCCTATTCGGAGCAACGCTGAGTGTGGCTATACATTTGCCCGATGTGCCACGAAAAGCGGCTTGAGCGGAGGGAGTAATCCCCCGTCGAGATAGATGATCGTCCAAGACAGAACTCGGCTTACAGACCGACTCATTTTTACCTTGACATTTGTGATGGAATTTATTATAATAACAAGGTAATTCACACGGAGACGTATCGAAGTGGTCATAACGGACATGACTCGAAATTTTTTGTAGAGTTGGCTGTTTGCTCCGCTTAAAAAGCCCATAAATTCAGGGTTTTCTCCGGT
>CAMFZK010000159.1 GCA_946006915.1 uncultured Clostridia bacterium | reverse complement strand
ACAAGGAGTATCGTCGGCAGCGTCAGATGTGTATAAGAGACAGTACATATATTTTAATTTACCCGAAAAGCCCCAAACCCTTGACCCGCAAATTGCCGAAAGTGATACCGAACTGCTTATTGTAAGGAACATTTACGAAGGTCTTTTACGAAAGGATAAGGAGGGTAAAATCGTTTGCGGTGTTGCCGAAAATTATCAAAAGGACGGTTTAACCTATACTTTTAATCTTAAAAAGGACGCTAAATGGAATAACGGCGAACCGTTAACCGCTTATGATTTTGTCTTCGGTTTTAAACGTGCGGTATTACCCGAAACAAAGTCCCCCTTTGCCTCCCGCTTGTTTGCCATAAAAAACGCAAAGGAAATTAACAATTCCAAACAAAATCCCGAAAGTTTGGGTGTTACCGCAGTTGATGAGCATACTTTAAAAATTGAACTTTCGGCAGAAGACGAAAAGTTTGAAGAAACCCTTACAACCCCTGTTTGTATGCCTTGTAATGAGGAATTTTTCCTCGAATCCGGCGGTAAATACGGTATGTTTAAGAAAAACATTCTTTCAAACGGAAGTTATAAACTTACAAAATGGGCTACCGATATTTTCGGTATTCGGCTTTACAGGGACGATAATTATAAAGGTGATTTTAAGGCAAAAAATGCCGCCGTCTTTTTGTCACAATCGCAAGACCAAACATCAAGCGAGGTACTTTTAGCCGAAGATGCCGATATGGCATTTATTCCCGCAAATGAGCGGCAGAATCTTAAAGAGACCGATTTCAAGATAGAATCACACGATAATATTTGTTGGTTTTTAACCATTAGCAACGATATTCCTGCCGGTATTAGAAAAAGTTTTGCCAATTTGTCGGGCGGTGAAGTTTTTCAAAAAGACCTTACGGACGGTTACTCGGTGGCAAATTCGATTTTCCCGCCCATTTTAAACAGCGGTGTTGTGGCTTCGGGTATGCAGATTTATGACCTTGATGCCGCAAGGGCACTCTATTCCGAAGAAGTTAAAAAATTGGAAAACAAAAAATTCCCGACCGTGACTCTTTACTATTATAATGACGGTTTTTCCAAAAAAATTGTAACCGATATTATGGGACACCTGCAAAACAATTTAGGCGCATTTATAAATATCGAGGAAGTTTCCGCACCCGATGTGCTTGAAAGCCAACTTATAAACCAAACCTATAAAATGAGCATTTTCCCCATTTCCGCAAGTTCTGCCGAAATAGGCGAATTTTTGCAAAAATTCGGCATTAAATATAACGGACAAAACCTAACCGATTTGCAAATTAACCTTTTAAAATCAAACAATATTGTTCCGCTTATGTTCCAAGCCACTTCGCTTGCTTACAGTAATAATTTAAGCAATGTTAGGTTTGAACACGGTAACGGCGGTTTAGATTTTTCCTTTATTATAAAAAAAGCCGATTAAAAAAATCCCGATTTATATCGGGACTTTTTTATTATTTATATTCTTCAATAAGTTTTTTAAAGTAGGGTAAGGATTTTTCAATTTGCTCTGTGCTTACACAATAACTTATTCTAACATATCCCGAAAAGCCGAAAGAATCACTCGGAACTAACAAAAGTTCATATTTTTTGGCTTTTTCGCAAAAGGCGTTTGCGTCTTCTTCGGGCGATTTTACAAACAAATAAAACGCACCGTCGGGGTTTACACAGGTATAACCGTATTCACAAAGCGAGTTATAAAGCAAATCACGGTTTTTCTTGTAAACCGAAACATCACTTGTAAGGTCTACACAGTCCCTAACCGTCAACTGCAAAAGCGACGGAGCGCAAACAAAACCCAGTGCCCTGCCCGCACCGCAAACCGCACTGTAAATTTCGGCGGTGTTATCGGTATTGGGGGATACAAATATATACCCTATACGCTCACCCGGTAAGGATAACGACTTACTGTAAGAATAACAAACTATAGTGTTATTGTAAAATTTCGGGATATACGGAACTTCCACCCCGTAAGCCAATTCCCTGTACGGTTCGTCGCAAATTATGTAAATACTGTTGCCGTATTCCTGTTGCTTACGGTTTAATAAACTTGCAAGTTTTGTAACAGTATCGCTTGATAGTACAACCCCCGTGGGGTTATTCGGCGAATTTACGATTATTGCTTTGGTTTTGTTTGTAATTGTTTTTTCCAAATTTTCAAAATCTATTTGAAAATCGTCCTCACGGCATTTTGAAACCACAAAGTCTGCCCCTGCTTTTTCGGCAAAGACACGGTATTCGGGGAAAAAGGGTGCTAAAGCTATAACCTCGTCCCCCGTATTTATAATTGCGTTTAAAGTAATAGTAAGCGAAGCCGCCGCACCGCAAGTCATATAGATTAAATCGGGTGTTGCATTTACCGAAAAGCGTTTTTTTATACTTTCGGCAATGGTTGTTCTAACGCTTAAGTCCCCCTGTGCCGAAGTGTAACCGTGAATTTTAATCGGGTCGTTTTCGGTCAGCAGTTTTACCATTGTATTGTTCACCTGTTCGGGTGCGGGAATGCTGGGGTTGCCCAAACTGAAATC
>CAMFZK010000158.1 GCA_946006915.1 uncultured Clostridia bacterium | reverse complement strand
GGTATATGCAACTATGAAACGGCAAACGCTTTTTATAATTTAGGTGCAAAACGTGTTGTTTTAGCACGTGAATTATCACTAAACGAGATTGCCGAAATAAGAGCCAAAACACCTAAAGAACTTGAAATAGAGGCATTTGCACACGGTGCTATGTGTGTTTCCTTTTCGGCACGATGTTTGCTTTCGAGTTATATGACAGGCAGGGATGCTAACCGAGGCGACTGCGCACAACCATGCCGTTGGAGTTATTCTTTAATGGAAGAAAAACGCCCGGGACAGTATTTTGACATTACCGAAACCGACAAAGGCACATATATTTTAAACGCCAATGATATGTGTATGGCAGAATATCTTGATAAAATGCGTGACTGCGGTGTGGACAGTATTAAAATAGAAGGCAGAGCAAAATCCCACTACTATGTAGCGGTTACAACCAACGCTTACCGAGGTGCGCTTAACAGTTTGGCACAATCGGAAAAAGACTGGAAATGCCCCGCTTGGGTTTTGGAAGAACTTAATAAAATAAGCCACCGCAACTACTCGCAAGGGTTTTATTTAGGCAAACCCGAAAATGCACAAACATACCAAAATGCTGGATATGTTAGGGACTATTCGGTTGCCGCTATTGTTGACGGTTACCAAGACGGTTTTATTGTAGCAACCCTTAAAAATAAGTTTTTAAAGGGACAGGAATTTGACTGTTTAGAGCCGAAAAACAAGCCGTTCCCCGTTGTTGCAACAGAACTTTACGACGGCAACGGCAACCCAATTGACTCTGCTCCCCACCCGATGATGACAATTAAAATTCCATATCCCAACCCTGTTAAAAGCGGCTCGCTTTTGCGTATGAAAGCCGATTAAACCTCCACCTCTTGTTAATACTAAACAAGAGGTGTTTTTTTATGGAGCAAAACAATTTTTGGAAAACCTTTTCACGGCGGAGTGCCGTTTGTTTCTTTTTAATAATATCTTTATTTTTAAGTTGCATTTTAAGGGTTGCGGTTATTGCAAATTCCGATTATGAAAGGGTGCAATTATCCCAAAGCAGTTTAAAAATTAAAATTGCAAATTTAAGAGGAACAATTTTTGACCGAAATTTAATACCCCTTACAAACACAGGTAAAAAAATTATTGCCTGCGTTTCCCCTACTCCCCGTGCGGTAACGGCAATTAGCAGTGTGTTAAAAGGCGAAGAATTGGAGAATGTGTTAGAACGCCTTAAAAACGGTAAACCCGTAACAGTAGAAGTTGACGAAATAATAGAATGTGACGGAATAGTTTGTACCGAAGTTTATACCCATAACACTAAAGACACACCCGCAATACACACATTAGGTTATATAAATGCCGATAATAAGGGTGTTTCGGGAATTGAAAAAGCGTATGACAGTATTCTTTACTCAAACAGTACCGTAAATATTTCTTACACATGTGACGGATTGGGTAATATTTTAGAGGGTATTCCCCCCACACTCGAAAACGACACTTCGGTAATAGCGGGCGGTGTTGTAAGCACTATTGATATTAACATTCAAAACATAGTGGAAACTATTGCCGATAATATTGAAAGCGGTGCAGTAATTGTTGCCGAAAGTGAAACAAATAAAATACGGGGAATTGCAAGCCGACCGAATTTTGACTGCACAAACATTGCCGAATATTTAAACAAAGAGGATTCACCGCTTTTTAACCGAACTGTTTCGGCTTATAATGTGGGTTCGGTATTTAAGCCCTGTGTTGCGGCGGCTGGTATTGAAAATGGCTATAAAGATTTTACCCACCTTTGCACCGGAAGTTGTGAAATTATTGACCGTGTGTTCCGTTGCCATAAACACGACGGACACGGTATTACAGATTTAAAAGGCGGTATTGCCAATTCCTGTAACACTTATTTTTATAATTTTGCATTTAAGATAGGCGGGGACGAAGTTTACAAAAAAGCAAGGGTGTTTGGTTTTGGCGGAAATTCCAAAATTTGTGAAAATTTTTATACCGCAAAAAGTACCATTCCCACTAAAGAAACCCTGCAAAATATTGCACGCTTGGCAAATTTCAGCATCGGTCAGGGTGAACTTACCGCTTCCCCTGTTTCTATGCTTAATTTATACAGTGCTATTGCAAACGGCGGAAAGTATTATCTGCCGTCGGTAATAGAGGGTACGCTTAAAAACGGCGAAATCATACCTTATAATATCGGCAGTCCTACTGTGGCTATGAAAGAAACTACCGCCGAAATTTTAAAAGAATGTTTAAAAGCGGTGGTAGAAGAAGGTACAGGAACTTCGGCAAAACCAAAAACCGTTTCGGCAGCGGGAAAAACCGCCACGGCACAAACGGGAAAAAAGCAAAACGGAAAGGAAATCTGCAGTACTTGGTTTTGCGGTTTTTTTCCTTTTGAAAGCCCTAAATACACCGTAATTGTCTTTTGCGAAAACTCGCAAAAACAAAAAAAATCCTGTGCGGAAATTTTTGCACAAATTGCGGATAAAATCACTTCGCTCGGTTGACAAATTATAACAATAAGTATATAATCTGTCTCTTATACACATCTG
>CAMFZK010000157.1 GCA_946006915.1 uncultured Clostridia bacterium | reverse complement strand
CGAATTTTGTTTGAGTCTATAACATCAACTTGGCATTTATCGCCTACATCTAAAATGTAATTGCCTTTGCCGTGCAAGGCGGCGTTAAATCTGCCGACTTGTTTACTCGTTACATGTTCTGTCCCGGTATGACCCGTTACCAAAGAAATCATAATTCCCCCACCTCATATGACACCTCAACGGTGCCGTTTGAATTTATTTTGACTATTTTTTTAGTTATTTGTTTTTGCACGAAAATATTGCTTAACCCTTTGGTTGCTCCGATAACATCTCCGATGTCATATTCCTGCTTTGCATCGAACTTGACATCCACATCATCGGTTGACCACAGTTCTTTAAGCTTTTCAATACCGCCCTGCACCAAGGTTGCATATTTGTCAACGAATAGTTTAAAATACTTACCGCTGACAAAACTCGGCGGTATATCCTCTGTCACCTCCTGATAAAAAGTGCCGCCGTAAAAGCTCGGTGCGCCTGTTGATGATGACTTTGCATAAACCTTTTGAGCGGAAAAAGACGGTGCAACAGAATTTGAATATCTCGTGTAATAGGTATTCGGCTTCCATACTGCACCGCTTTTTGTTATTTTGGAGTAACTGCCGTTGATTTTAGCGTAATACTTATCAAAGTTTGTGGCCCAATCGTTAGGCCTTTCTTTAAGAACTGTATATTTTTTCTCATCACTTTTAGAATAGTAAGTATTAGCCTTAAATGTCGGAGCCTTTGTGCCTGTCACCTTAGTGTACTTATTATTCTTTTTAACATAGTAATTGGTATAATGATTTGCCCAATCGGACGGCTTTTTCTTTAGCGAAGTATATTTCGCAACTGTGCTCTGCTCATAATAAGTATTACGCTTAAACGCAGGAACGGTACCCTCTACGCTCACCAACTTGCCGCTGCTGTTTTTTTGAAAATATTGAGAAAAGTTGCTATCCCAATCGGTAGGCTTTTGCGTCTGAACGGAATAAGAGTAAGATGTAAGCCCACCGATTGATTTATATTCACTCGTCACGCCGTCACTGTAATACACATAATAATTGCCGTAATTCTGAGCCCAACCCGGCGGTTGAGTCGTAACAAGTTCATACGACTCTGTCTCTGTGCCCTCAACCGACTTGTAACTGTCACCGTCTTTGTAAAAATACTTGGAATAGTCACTGTACCAATCGGACGGCATCGAGTCTAAAGCCTTATAAACAGTTTGATTAATACGCTCAACGCTTTTGTAGCTGTTGTTATCAAAGGCGTAATAATCGCTACAGTTCGCCGCCCAATCGCTCGGTTGAGTCTGCAATGCTATGTAATTGTTTGTAAGCTCGGCAGATGAATAATCGTAAACCTGCGATACCTCATTAATGCCGAATAGTTTTTGATTTTTTGCAGTCAAGATGTAATGCTCATCGCAATAAGGATTGTCAACGGTTGAATAAGGCAGGACACCGCCGTTTTCATCCGTGAACAAATGAATTACCGCCCTGTCGGACAAATCGCCCCTGCCGAGGCATATGAGATGATTGACCGGATGAAACTGCTTTTTAATCGTCATTTCCACTACGGATGTATCAAACTCCTCATCCTGCGAATAATCGATATAATGTGCGGCAGACAGATGACATAAACCGTTTTTCCAACGCATTTTGAGCTTACAAAATACAGAATTAAGCATTTTGCATATTCCTGTGTAACCGTCAATATATCTGTTCATCTGATAACCGCAGACTTGTATTCCGCTCGGCTCACTTTCGGCAACAAAAATGTCGCTTAATTCCAAAAGCATAATGATTTGAGCAATGCAATCGTTCGCATCACCGTAAAGCATTAAATAATCGCCCTCGGGTTCAATGATTTTTGACGCCAAAATGCCGTGAAAACTCCTGCCGCTGAACACTTCGATTTGACTGTTGCTTGATACTTCAATTCCGTCAATTATGCCGCCATATTCGGTGTTTTCAATATAAATCACCGAACCGACATCAATATCATATTCACCGTTACGGACCTGAAGTTCAAAATCGTTTTCATCGCTTCCGTAAGCCAAGTCAAGGTTGCCGTTTAAAATAACCCCGACATCATCTAAATACTTATCGGTATAAATCAAATCCATTTTGGCTCACTTCTTTCCAAAAACAATGTTATTTCAAATCCGTTTATTTCATCAAAAATGACCGGATTTACCCCGGTCGCAATTTTTTCAAATATATTACTTGAACGCTCTCGATTGTTAAATTCGTTAACATAGGTACCGTTTGCAAGCCGTCTTTGAATTTTTCGGGTTTTGGAATTTATAATTAAAAATTCGCCCGACATCACATCCGTGTTTACTCCGTATGAGTTTTCACCGACTGTAATCTGCGGTTCGCTTGCGACGCCCGATATTACTATTTCAAAATCACACGGCACAATGCCGTCATTTTCCAAGCTGTCAACAGAAACGGAATTACCGTAATCGTAATTAAAATCATACGGATAATCATAACCGCCGGCAATTTCCGTCCTGTGATTGAACAGCTTTTTTACTTCTCTGCACCAAAAGCCGTAATCGTATGAGATTTTGAGCTTTTTAGTCATAAAGCGGTCGTTATTGCTATAATCGCT
>CAMFZK010000156.1 GCA_946006915.1 uncultured Clostridia bacterium | reverse complement strand
CCCCGAAAAAGACATAACGGCAAAAATAACGGTAAATACAGCAACCGCAATATAGTTAATATAATGTTTCCATTTAATGTTTTTTAAATTTGCCATTATACTTTTTCCCTCCTCTTTTTACCTAAAATACCGGTTGGACGTACAAGAAGAATTATAATAAGTATTATAAATTCAATAGCGTCGGTATAAGGTGCAATAGCCGGAATATTAAGTGAAAATGCCTCAACAACACCCATAAGCAAACCGCCGAGCATAGCACCGGGGATTGAACCGATACCGCCGATAACCGCGGCGGTAAATGCTTTAATACCGGGCATAGCGCCTAAAGTGTTTGAAAGACTTGGGGATTTCATAAGCATAAAGAAACCTGCAAAAGCGGCAAGTGCCGAACCGATGGCAAAGGTTATCATAATAATTTTGTTTACGTTAATACCCATAAGTTGAGCGGCGCCCTTGTCCTCTGACACGGCAATCATAGCACGCCCTGTTCTGGTAAACTTTACAAACAAACTTAAAACCACCATAATTACCATTGAACAGCCAAGTGTAACAAGGGTGTAATAAGGTACTGTAAGTCCCCCTACCGAAAAGTTGCCCAAATCCGCAACATTTACCATTTTAGGGGCAGAACCGAAAACAATTTGCGCCGTTGACTGCAACAGGTAACTAACGCCGATTGCGGTAATTAAAACCGCAAGAGGCGATGCACCCCGTAACGGCTTGTATGCGATTTTTTCGGTGGTAATACCAAGCAACATACAAAATACCACGGCCGCAACCAACCCTAAAATGGGGTTGCCGAGTGCTGACATGGTAACAAATATTGTATATCCGCCTACCATAATAATATCGCCGTGGGCAAAGTTAAGCATTTTGGCAATACCGTAAACCATTGTATATCCAAGCGCTATCATAGCATAAGTACTACCTATACTTAGACCGTTAATTAAAGTTTCAATAATTCTCATACGTATTATCCTATATAAATAATATAATTATGACAATTTGCCGTCGCAGAAAAAAACTGCGCCGGCAAATGCATAGGTTAAATAATTTTTATTACTGTGCGGAATTTGCTGTTTTAAGTGTGTACTTAATAGCAGTTTTTGTTACATATCCGTTATCTTGCCATTTAATGTTAGAACCTGTAACACCGCTGTATGTGAAACCGCCGTTAAATTCTGCTTTAAGAATATCGCAAAGGTCGGAAGCGGAAATTGTTTTGTCAATTTCTTTTCCTGCGTCCATTGCGCCCTTCATAGCATTGTAAATAGCGTATACACAGTCATAAGCGGAAGCACCGAACTGATTAAGAGTATCTGCACCGAATTTTTCGGTATATTTCTTAATAAATTCAGCAGCGGCACCTTCGGTAGCGTTAGAGTCGAAGTGTGAAAGCATTGAAACTTCCTGCGGAATAACCGAGAAATCTTCAAACTGACCTGCAAGACCGTCAAAACCGTCACATCCGTAGTAAACGGCGTCTTTAGCAATAATGTCCTTTGCCTGTGTCATAAATACGGTAGCGGGTTCATAGTAAATAGGCATAAAGATGAATGTGCAATCTTTAAGTGTTGAAATTTGGGTTGAAAAGTCTTTAGCGTCGCCTGTGAATACTGCTTCAACCGTTTCAATAGACTTGTCAAGTTTGCTCTTAAACTGTTTGAAGATACCGTTTGAATAAGCGTCATCCGACTTATAGAAGATACCGATTTTCTTAATGCCGATTGAGTTTACATAGTCTGCCGCAACAGCACCCTGGTTACCGTCGGCAAAGCACATTTGATAACCGTTGTCATTCTTCGGAATATCATCGCCCGAAGCAGAAGGAGTAAGGAAGAATACATTATCTTCTGCCGAAAGTTTGGTAAATTCCAAACCGGGAGCGGTGGTAACAGTACCTAAAGATACCTGCATACCTTCTTCAAGCATTGAAGAATAGTTAGCGGCAACCTTTGTTGCGTCGTGAGTATCGTCTTTAGCAACAAGTTTGAACTTAACGCCGTTAAGTCCGCCATTAGCATTGATTTCGTCAACAGCCATCTGTGCCGAATTTTTAACAGCAGTACCGTAAACAGCAGCGGGACCGGTTAAAGGACCTGAAAAACCGATAACATATTCGGTGTTTTTAGCGGTATAATTTGCACCGCCGCATGCTGAAAGCACAAGCAACATACTTAATGCCATAACAGCAGCAACTGCTTTTCTTAAGATCGTTTTCATAAGTAAGACCCCTTTTAAAAAATATGTAAAAAATAATTTTTTCTACCTTTAGTACTTTAACACGCTAAAGCAAATTTGTCAATAGCAAAACTCCACAAAAACGCAATATTTTTTTGTGAAAAATATATAAAATAAGTACAATTCCTACCTTTTACGTAGGTTTTATGTAAAAACTTACCTAAATTCCCGTATTTTTGGCTGTAAAAACGGTTAAAAATTTATTTGATAAACCAAAATTTACCTAATCAATATTTACTTATATCGTCCTCTTCACCGCTTTTAATCTCCTTAATTCTTTCAATCAAAACCGCCACATCAAGTACCGCAAGAATAAGCGCTAAAATACCCATAAGGTACTGCCAAATACCTGCCGTAACAGAAATTAA
>CAMFZK010000155.1 GCA_946006915.1 uncultured Clostridia bacterium | reverse complement strand
TTGAAAGACCGCTTAATGCCCGAATAATGAATGAATTTGCGAGTAGAATTATCGGCACGCACGATTTTTACGCTTTTTCTTCTTCGGGAAGAACGGTGGAAGACACGGTAAGAACAATAAGCGAATGTTATGTAACAAAAAAGGATAATGACGTGGTATTAACAGTAAGCGCAAACGGATTTTTATATAATATGGTCAGAATTATTGTGGGTACTGCGGTAGAAGTTTCGGACGGCAGGATAAATCTTTCGGACATACCGAAAATATTAAATTCCAAAAAACGGGAATTGGCGGGTGTTACTGCACCGCCGCAGGGACTTTTTTTGGAAAAAGTACATTATTAGGGTGAAAAAATGGCTGATTATAAAAAGAAACGGCGAAGCAGGTTTAAAACTGCTCCTAAAGTGAATCGAAAGCGGATAAAGGAAAATAATGTTTCCGCAGATATTGAAATGACTCCTTATGACCGGAAACCGAAAAGGGAAAAAATGCGGGTTGTTAAGGGCAAAAAACTTGAACAAAAAAGAAGATTTAAGGGTTTTCTTTCGGCAACCGGCATTCTGGCGGCGTTGTTTATTGTTTTGGAACTGATTATGCCGGCAGGGGTTACCGAAACCGCTTCAAACCTGATTTCGGCCTTGGGCACGGGCAAATACCCGCTGGAACTTACTGCGGGTAATACTTTAAATGTTGTTTCAAAAGGTTCTTATTACTATGTATTGACCGATACCGAAATTTACGCAGTTTCAAATTCGGGTAAACTTATGTATTCATATACCCACGGTTTTGAAAAACCGATTTTGAAAACATCTTCCACAAGGGCGCTGGTTTTTGACCAAGGGAATACAGGGGCGCTGATTTTTAATTCAAGGGGTTTAAAATCCACCGTAAACAGCGAAAAGGAGATTATAAACGCCAATATCGGCGAAAACGGAACTTATGCGTTAATCACGCCGGACGATAATTATACGGCGGCCGTAAGGGTTTATAAAAAGAGCGGCAAACCCGTTTACCAATGGTTTTCTTCGGACGATATGATAAATAACGTCACAATATCGGGGCGAGGTAACAAAATTGCGGTTTCCACCCTTTCTTCCGGTGTAGGCAGTTACGATTCAAAGGTAAGTGTGTTCGGCTTTAAATCTGCAAATGCGGAATATATAAAGGATTTTAAAAATACTATAGTTTATGAACTTACTTCCCACGGTTCGGGATTTTCGGCAGTAACCCAAAATTCTTATAATTTTATTACGTGGGGCGGAAAACAAATAACCGAATATAAAAACGACTATTCGGCGGATATGTTAAGGCATACGGTAAACGGTTCTGTTTTGGTGTTTAACCGTGAAAGCGACAAAACCGATAACCGCATTGTAACCTTTACAAACGGCGGAAAGTTAAAAACGGAAATAAATTATAAAGGCGTAATAACCGATATTGCCGTTAAGGCGAACAATGTTTACTGCCTTAATGATACAACCCTTTACATATTAAACGAAAAGGGTGAAATTTTAAGAAATTCCCAGGGCGGTTTCGGGGTTAAAAGAATGGCGGTAATAGGACAAAACAGGGTTGCCGCCGTTACCGACAATTTAATTTCGGAAATCAAATTAAAACAGGAGTGATTTTTATGGGTATACTACTTGACTTAATTTTAATTGCGTTTATAATTTTAATGGCTTTTATTTCTGCAAAACGGGGGTTTGTGCGTGTTGCAATAGAAGTTGTGGGATTTATTGCCGCAATAATGCTTTCTTTAAATTTAAGCGTAACTTTTGCGGATGTTACATACCAAAAGGTAATAGAACCTAAAATTATCTCCTCGGTTGAGGATTTTTCGGGTGATTCTACCGTTTCGGCGGCGGAAAAAACGTGGGAGTCGCTTCCAAGTTTTATTAAAAACAACGCCGAAAAATTCGGTATAGATAAAGACGCTTTAACAACAAATATAAGCGAAAATATTGAAAACGGCGCAAGCGAAATTGTAAGCAATGTTTCGCAAAACACAATAAAGCCCATTGCCGTAAGTATTTTAAAAACAATTTATCTGTTAATACTTATGTCGGTGCTTATGATAGTTGTAAAATTATTGGCACGTTCTGTTAATAAACTGTTCTCGTTTAGTTTGGTAGGCAAATTAAACAGTGCTTTAGGCGGAACTGTGGGTATAGTAAAAGGTGTAATATTCGCTTGGATTTTCTGCGTGGTTATTGCACTTTTAATTCCGCTTACCAAAAACGGTTTTTGGATTTTTAATACCGCTAATATAGAAAATTCTTATATTTTCAAATTCTTTACAGATGTAATTCAGATTTAGGAGATTTAAAAAATGAAACTTTGTTCCAAATGCAAAAAACGTCCGGCTGTGGTTTTCCTTTCGGATGTAACCAATCCCAATGCCGAACCCAACGGACTTTGCCTTGTTTGCGCAAAGGAATTAGGCATAAAACCGGTTGACGATATGCTTAAAAAGATGAATATATCCGACGAGGATATAGAGCAAATGAGCGAACAGTTTATGGATATTATGTCCTTAAACGAGGAAATGGACGATGCCGAACTTAACGAAGATACCTTTGATTTAGGTACTGCCCCCGCAATGCCGTTTTTGAATAAAAT
>CAMFZK010000154.1 GCA_946006915.1 uncultured Clostridia bacterium | reverse complement strand
GGTTCTAAAATGGGTAATAACCTGCTTGTTTCCGAAATTGACAAAGCGGGCGGAGTTGATTTTTCCAAACCGGTTTTGTTCGGTTACAGCGGTCTTTCGGACGCATTGTTGCTTAAATATATCGAAGACAGTAAACACCTTTGGGAAGGCAAACTGCAAAGCATCCGTTACGACAGCGTGGGAAGTGTTATCGGTACACACGTAGGTCCGGGTGCTATTGTAGTGGCATTTTTTAAAAAGTAAAAACTAAAGGGCGAATATAACAAAGGCACACTCAGAGTGCTTTATAGTTATTTATCGCTTTTTATTATCGAAATTGCAAGGTCTTTGATTTGTGCATCATCAACCTGTGCAGGAGCGCCCGACATAAGTTCGCTTGAGTTGGAAACTTTCGGGAATGCAATAACGTCACGCAAAGAGTCACAACCGCACATAATCATTGTAAGGCGGTCAAGACCTATACCCATACCGCCGTGAGGGGGAGCGCCGAAACGGAAAGCATCGGTAAGGAAGCCGAATTTTTCGTGTGCTTCCCTTTCCGAAAGACCGAGCGCCGAGAACATCTTGCTTTGAAGTTCGGGGTCGGTAATGCGGATAGAACCGCTTGAAAGTTCCACACCGTTAAGCACTAAATCGTACGCCTTGGCAAATACCTTTTCGGGGTTAGTGTCAAGAAATTCGATACATTCGTCCAAAGGAGCGGTAAATGGGTGGTGCATAGCGTCCCAATTTCCGGTTTCTTCGTTGTATTCGAAGAAAGGAAATTCGGTAATCCAAACAAAATTGTACTTATCGGGTATAATATCAAGTTTTTTGGCAACCGTAAGGCGAAGCGCACCCAAAACCGAAAGACAGGTATTTTTACGGTCGGCAACTATAAGAATAACATCACCCTTTTGGGCGTCTGTACGGGTTAAAATAGCCGACATTTCGTCTTCCGTCATAAATTTAGAGAATGAACAGGTGGGGGTATCTTCCACCCAGCGGATAAAGGCAAGACCTTTAGCACCGATTCCCTTTGCATCTTCGGTGAGTTTGTCAATTTCCTTGCGGGTTAAAACCGAACTTGCATTTTTAGCGTTAATGGCACGCACGGTACCGCCGTTTTTAACAGTATCGGCAAATACACCGAAACCGCAGTTTTCCACAATGTCCGAAATATCCTTAATCTTCATATCGAAGCGGGTATCCGGTTTGTCCGAACCGTAGTCGTTCATCGCCTGAGTAAAAGTAAGGCGTGGGAGCGGAGTGGGGATATCAATATTTAGTACTTCTTTAAAAAGACGGCTTACGTACCCTTCGGCAATTTTTAAAACGTCCTCCATTTCCACAAAAGACATTTCCAAGTCTATTTGGGTAAATTCGGGCTGACGGTCGGCACGCAGGTCTTCGTCACGGTAGCAACGTGCAATTTGCATATAGCGGTCAAAACCCGAAAGCATAAGAAGTTGCTTGTAAAGTTGGGGTGACTGCGGAAGTGCAAAGAAACTGCCCTTGTGAATACGTGAGGGGACTAAATAGTCCCTTGCGCCTTCGGGTGTGGATTTTATAAGGGTGGGGGTTTCAATTTCAATAAAACCGTTTTCGTCAAAGTAATCCCTTGTTACTTTAGTGATTTTATGGCGCATTAAAATATTGTTTTGAATAGAGGGACGGCGCAGGTCAAGATAGCGGTATTTAAGGCGCAGTTCCTCGTTTGCCAAACTGTCATTAAGTATTTCAAAAGGCGGGGTTTCGCTTTTGCCCAAAATTTTAAGTTCGTCAACTTCAATTTCAATATCGCCGGTCGGAATATCGGGGTTAACCGAAGAACGCATACGTACAGAACCCTTTGCCATTACAACAAATTCACTGCGAAGTGCGGATGCCTTTTCAAAAACTGTGCTTTCGGTATTATCGTCAAACGCTAACTGAACAATACCCGTTCTGTCACGCAGGTCGGCAAAAATCAGTCCGCCTAAATCACGCTGACGTTGAATCCAACCGCAAACTACTACGGTGTTTCCTATATTTTCTTTGGTAAGCGTACCGCAATAGTCGGTGCGTTTCAGTCCGTTCATTCTGTCAAGTTTCATTGGTTTGCTCCTTTAATATAGAATCGGCTAACATATCAAACGCCGAAGAATTAAGCGCCGAAAATAAATCATTTGATAAATTTTCAAGGTCTACTTCGGTCTGGTCGCCGTTTTCCATATTCTTTAAATTTGCTTTTTTGGTTTCAAGTTCGTTGTCACCCAAAACCATTGTAAACGAAGCACCGATTTTATCGGCATATTTCATCTGTGCTTTAAGACCTTTGCCGCAAATATCGGTTTGAACCTTAAACCCGTCGGCACGCAAATCGTTGCAAAGCGCCGTTGCGGCTAAAGCCGCTTTTTCGCCCATTTGGGCAATAAATAAATCACAGCCCGACTGTTTGGGAAGTTCGGTTTTTTGGCTCTCAAGTACCAACATTAAGCGTTCAATACCCATAGCAAAACCCAAAGAAGCGGTTGGCTGACCGCCCATTTGGGAAATAAGTCCGTCATACCGTCCGCCGCCGCAAACAGTGCTTTGAGCGCCGATATCGCCCGAAACAAATTCAAACACGGTGCGGGTGTAATAGTCAAGTCCTCTTACAATATGGGGGTTTACGGTGTATTCAATCCCTGCCGCATCAAGG
>CAMFZK010000153.1 GCA_946006915.1 uncultured Clostridia bacterium | reverse complement strand
AAATGTATCGGCATACGAAGTAAAGTACCCATAGACGCCCGCAGAGATTTCGGTGAATAGGGGTCGCAACTGTCGGCAGAAATAATTATTCCGCTGACTCCAAGTGCTTCTGCCGTGCGGGAAATTGCCCCTAAATTAGACGGGTCGTTTAGGTTTTCGAGTGCTATATATCTTCCGTTTTTGTTGATATCACGAGTTTTTTCGGGCATTTTTGCCAATGCAATAATACCTTGCGGTGAAGTTGTATCACTGATTTTTTTAAAAAGAGAATCTGTAATTTTATAAACTTCGTTAGAATTTTCGGCAAAAATTTCAATGTCTTTCGCATATTTTTCGAAAGCGGTTTCGCCTATAATTAACTTATCAAACTTAATTTCGCAAACTTTGGCATCATCACAGATTCTTTTACCCTCAAGCACGAAAAGATTGTTTTCTTTTCGGGATTTTGAAGAAGTTTGTAAACTGCAAACAAGTTTGATAAGTGAATTATCTTTACTGCTAATTGTAGTAATATTTTGCAAAATTACACCCCAAAACAGACAATTTTTTTAAACTTATAAAAATGAAAAGTCGCCCGAGAGAGAAAAACTCGGGCGAAAAACATTATTTTTCAAGTGCCTTTTTAGCGGCTTTAACAAGTGTTTCAAAACCTTTAGCATCATTAACTGCAAGGTCAGCCAACATTTTGCGGTTGATTTCGATACCTGCTTTGTTAAGACCGTTAATAAATGAAGAGTAGTTAATACCGTTCATTTTGCAAGCAGCCGAAATACGTGTAATCCAAAGACGGCGGAAATCACGTTTTTTGAGTCTTCTTCCTACATAAGCGTAGTTGCCTGATTTCATAACTGCTTCTTTAGCGGTTTTGAAAAGTTTAGATTTAGCGCCAAAATAACCTTTGGCAAGTTTTAAAACTTTATTTCTTCTTTTGCGTGTTGATAACGCACCTTTAACACGTGCCATTTCTTATACCTCCAATAAAAACTTTACCTTATTTGTAAGGAATCAATCTCTTAACGTTTGCAGTATTTGTTACGTCAGCAACAACTGTTTTACGAAGATTTCTTTTGCGTTTGGTTGTTTTCTTGTTAAGAATGTGCGACTTAAAAGCATGAGCACGTTTAACTTTACCGTTTTTGGTGAGTTTAAAGCGTTTCTTAGCGCCGCTGTGTGTTTTAATTTTAGGCATTTTAAAGTCCTCCCTAATATTTTTTAACTACATTATTTGCCGGATTTCGGAGCAAGGAACATAAGCATATTACGTCCCTCCATTTTAGCAGGTTTTTCAATCGAGCAATAATCCCCACAAAATTCAGCAAAGCGAGCCATATTTTCAAGACCGATTTCGGGATGTCCCATTTCACGGCCGCGGAAACGGATTGAAACTTTTACCTTGTTACCGCTTTTTAAAAATTTAATTGCTTGCTTACCTTTTGTTTCAAAGTCGTGAACGTCGATACTAAGACCTAAACGAATTTCCTTAACTTCAACAACCTTTTGGTTTTTCTTTGCGTCCTTCTCACGCTTTGCCTGTTCAAAACGGTATTTACCGTAGTCCATAATTTTGCAAACGGGCGGCTGAGCGTTGGGAGAGATACAAACCAAGTCTAAATCGGCGTTTTCTGCCGATTCAAGGGCTTTTGCAATAGGTAAAATACCTAATTGCGAACCGTCGGCTGTGATTACACGAACTTCCTTAAATTTAATACCTTCGTTTATTGCGATTTCTTTACTGCTAATTGTAACGCACCTCCAAAGTGGCATTTAGTTTAAAAACAAAAGCGTGGACGCAATACGCCCACGCATAAGAATTCCAACAAAAGTTTGAACTGCTTATTGACCCTTTAGAACAAAATCCGAGGGTGAGGACGATTAACGTACTACTTCGTTTACATTACAATTATACACAATAACTTCTATTTGTCAAGTATTTTTTTAAGTTGTTCGGTTTTATCGGTTTTTTCCCAAGGCAGGTCAATGTCTGTTCTGCCCATATGACCGTATGCGGCGGTTTGACGGTAGATAGGTCTTCTTAAATCGAGCATATCAATAATAGCCGAAGGTCTTAAGTCAAACACCTTGCAAACTGCATCGGAAATTTTTTCGTCCGAAACAACTCCTGTGCCGTAAGTATCAACCATTACCGAAACGGGGTGTGCCACACCGATAGCATAAGCCAACTGAATTTCGCATTTTTTGGCAAGTTTAGCCGCAACAATATTTTTTGCAACATATCTTGCCGCATAAGCCGCACTTCTGTCCACCTTTGTGGGGTCTTTACCCGAAAAAGCACCGCCGCCGTGACGTGCTACACCGCCGTAGGTATCCACAATAATTTTTCTGCCGGTAAGACCTGTATCACCTTGCGGACCGCCTACTACAAATCGTCCGGTAGGATTGATATAAACCTTGGTATTTTGGTCGAAAAGATTTTGCGGGATAATGGGTTTAATAACCTCATTCAAAATATCCTTGCGCAAAGTTTCCAAAGAAACATCTTCGGTATGCTGGATTGAAACAACCACAGCGTCAATCCTACTCGGCACACCGTCGTTATATTCAACCGTAACTTGGGTTTTTCCGTCGGGATTAAGATATGGCAATTTACCGCTTTTGCGAACTTCGGTAAGTTTTTTTGCCATTTTGTGTGCCAGTGAAGCCGA
>CAMFZK010000152.1 GCA_946006915.1 uncultured Clostridia bacterium | reverse complement strand
GTGCCGAAAATGGCATAGGCCGAATTATACTGCGGTTTTTCAAGTATATAAATCGTAAGTCCCGACGAATGTTCCGCCCGAACATAACTTTCCCCGAAATCGCTTTCAAAATATTCCTTTAACATATCGGTCCCTCCTTCGGCAAAAGTTTGTAAACCGTGTGAAGTTTAACGCCTTTTGCGGCTAAAATTACGTCTTCACGGGTTATTTTTTTAATCTTTTCGGCAATATCTTTAGGTGAGTAAAGATTTTGGTTGTTAATTTTAAGCGCATACCATAAATCAAGTGAATTTTGGCTGTCATAATAGGTGTTTAAAGAATCGCAAATGCTTTTAACGGAAGACTGGAACTCAAAATCGGTAAACTCGCCCCTTTTAATAATTTCAAGTTGGTTTAAAATTTCGTTTTGGGCTTTTTCGGCATTGGCGGTTTCAACCCCCGAATCCACCGTTAAAAGACCTTTATACCTTACCGAAGAAGCGGAGCAGTAGTAACAAAGACTCATCTTTTCACGCACATTTGAAAAAAGCCGAGAATAAGGTCCGCCGCCGAAAATATCGCACATAACCATAAGCGGCAGGGACATATCATCGTCCCCGTACATTTCCGAAGAAAAGCCCATAACAAGTTTGCCTTGTTTTACATCCATCTTTTCAAAAACGGTTTTGGGTTTTTCGGTCGGCTTTGCGGGCAGACAGAACTTACAGTCGGTAATATTACTGCGCTCAACATTTTGGAATTTTTCGGCAATATCTTCAAAAAAGCGGTTTGGTAACGAAGCCCCCACAACCTGCACCCGCACAAATGCAGAGGAAAGCATATTTTCCCACGCTTTATAAAGCGATTTGCCGTCTGTTTTTTCAACATCTTCCACCGTACCGCATTTGGGAAGACCGTAGGGTGTGTCCTTAAACATCTCACTTAAAAGGCGGTTTTTGGCGTAAATGCGTTTTTCGGCAATTTCGCCCTTTATATGCTCAATCGCTTTGCGTTTTTCCCTTTCAACATCGTTTTCAAGAAAAGCGCCGTCTTCTACACTTGGTGCGAAAATAAGCCCCAACAAGAGTTCGCTTGCCTGCTTTACCAATGAATCGCTGTCAAAAGTAAAGCGGTCATCAATAACCGAAACGGTCATACGAAGTAACTGGCAGTCACCGTATTTTTCGGTGCTGGCATCCAACCTTGCGCCGTAAAGCTTATTAAGTTTATAGTTTAAAGCCGAAAATGACGGATATTTTTTAGAGCAAGACGTTAAAATAAAGGGAAGCAGTGCGTTTTCTGCCACGGTTTCCTTTTTTAACGGCAAATAAAAATTAAAAGAAATACTTGTGGTGTTGAACCGCTCGTTTTTGACGAAAAGCCCCTCTACACCGTCTTTTAACTTAACAATTTTATTGAGCATTTGATATCTCCCATTCAAAATTTCTGATTACTGTTTATTGTAACATAAATAAATATTTTTTTCCACTACTAATTGAAAAAATCTGCGTAATATGTTAAAATGTAGGTAAAATAGTGTAATTTGCCCTTAAAAGGAGGGAAATTTATGAAAATACACCGTAAACGCGGTATTCCTATGCCTACAAGAATAATAATATCGGCTTTACTGATCCTCGTTCAAATCGGCTTTTTGTTTGCCGTGCTTTACGACTATTCGTTAAGGTCGGCTTGGTCATTTGTTATATCCAGTTTGGCGGGTGTTATAACCGTTATTTTTATACTTTGCAAGCGCGGCAACCCCGACCATAAAACAGGGTGGATAATTTTTATTCTAATTTTTCCTATTTTCGGTATTTCGGTTTATCTTTTATGGGGCGGCGGAAGAGTATTGCCCCACCTTAAAAAACGAATGCGTCTTTGTGAAGCGCATTACCGTGAGTTTTTAAAGGACGGCGGCGAAGCGCAAAACCGTATGGAATATTTTGATATTGCCCATTCACGCCAGGCGGATTATTTGGAAAACGAATCAAAATTCCCGATTTACGAAAATACTTCGGCGGAATATCTCCCTTCGGGCGAGCGGTTTTTTGAACGTCTTTTAGCAGAACTTAACAATGCGGAAAAATACATTTACATTGAATTTTTCATTTTGGCAGAGGGGTATATGTGGGAAAGCATATACAAAATTTTAAAGGAAAAATCGGCAAAAGGTGTAGAAGTTAAGGTTATTTTTGACGATTTCGGTTCTATTAAACGCCAGCGGAAAGAATTTTTAACCACCCTTAGAAACGACGGTATAAAAGTTTCGGTATTTAATCCTATTTCCCCGTTTTTCAACAACTTCCAAAACAACCGCAACCACCGTAAAATTGTTATTATAGACGGTGTTATTGCCTTTACGGGCGGTGTTAATATAGGTGATGAATATATTAACCGCAAAGTCCGTTTCGGTCATTGGATGGACAGCGCCGTTGCAATAAGGGGCGAAGCGGTAAACAGTTTTCTTTGTATGTTTTTAAGTATGTGGGAATTTATTACAGGCGAGCGGGTGGATATGAAACCACGTATGACTGAAAGCGAAATTGTGGACGACGGTTTTGCCCTGCCTTATAATGACGGCCCGTTAAACGACCGCAACCCCGCCGAGGGGATTTATATGCAAATACTTAATTCGGCGCAGAAGTATGTCTATATTATGACACCCTACCTTATAATTGACAATATGATGATTTCTTCCCTTTGTCTTGCGGCAAAATCGGG
>CAMFZK010000151.1 GCA_946006915.1 uncultured Clostridia bacterium | reverse complement strand
TGCAAATGCGGGGTGGTTTTTTGGTGACCCGTACGAGATTCGAACTCGTGTTACCGCCGTGAAAGGGCGGTGTCTTAGGCCTCTTGACCACCGGGCCGATGGTGGCTGTAATTGGATTCGAACCAATGACACTGCGGGTATGAACCGCATGCTCTAGCCAACTGAGCTATACAGCCATAACTTAAAGCGACTTACATATTATATCTAAATGTATACCATTTGTCAATAGTTAATTTGATTTTTTTCAAAAAAATTGTTTTTTAAACCGCAAATTCCGTTGACAAGCGGGTTTTGGTGTAATATAATTTATTTCCGTAAGGAGTGTTTTAATATGAAATTAGCAATTTTAGGATACGGAAATTTAGGACGTGGCGTTGAAGCCGCAATAAAGCAAAATGACGATATGGAGTTGGTTGCGGTATTTACAAGGCGTGACCCTAAAACCGTTAGTATTTTAACCGAAAACGCAAAGGTTTTGCACGTAGATGAAGCAAAAAATTACAAGGATGAAATTGACGTACTTATTATTTGCGGAGGCAGTGCAACCGATTTGCCGGTTCAAACCCCGCAGTTTGCAAAGTACTTTAATGTTATAGACAGTTTTGACACCCACGCAAAAATCCCCGAGCATTTTGCCAATGTTGATTCTGCCGCAAAGGAAAACGGCAAAATCGGAATTATATCGGTTGGTTGGGACCCTGGTATGTTCTCGCTTAATCGCCTTTATGCCAATGCTATTTTAACCGACGGCTGTGATTATACATTCTGGGGCAAAGGCGTAAGCCAAGGCCATTCGGACGCTATTAGAAGAATAGAAGGCGTTATAGATGCAAGACAGTATACTGTCCCTGTAGAATCCGCAGTAGAAAGCGTTAGAAACGGCGAAAACCCCGACCTTACCACCCGCCAAAAACACACAAGAGAATGTTTTGTTGTGGCAGAAGACGGTGCAGACAAGGCACGCATTGAAAACGAAATTAAAACAATGCCCAACTATTTTGCCGATTATGACACAACCGTTCATTTTATAACTATGGAAGAAATGAAGAAAAATCACTCTGCTCTTCCCCACGGCGGTCTTGTTATTCGCAGCGGCAAAACCGGTTGGAACGGAGAAAACACCAACATTATTGAATATAAACTCACCCTTGATTCCAACCCTGAATTTACCGCTTGTGTGCTTGTTGCCTACGCACGTGCCGCATACAAATTAAACAAAGCGGGTGAAAGCGGCTGCAAAACCGTGTTTGACATTCCCCCCGCATTGCTTTCAAGCCAATCCCCCGAAGAATTAAGAGCGCATTTACTGTAATACAAATTCACACGGCGTTTAACCGAACTTGAGTTTATCCCGCACGATTTGTTTTTGGTAACGCTCTTTTTCCGAAAAAATGCAACCGCAGTATTCTTGCATATAAAACTGCTTTTCACGGGCTAATTTGTTACCGTCCCTAAAATTCGGCCTGAAATCACGGTACAAAAATTTTATCCCGTACTTTTCGGCAAATCTCTCCCCCGCTTCTTTAATTGCTCCGTGGTCTTGGTAGACACTTGAAAGAAGTGTAGTGGTAAAATACGGATATCCGTTTTCGCTTGCAAACTTTGCCGTTTCTTCCAACCGATGTGTATAGCAGTATACACATCGGTTTTCTATATTATCCGCAACATTCTTAACAAATTCAATAAGTCCGTAATCTTCCTTTACTTTAATCGGTAAATTTATTTCATTTGCGTAACTTATTAAACAGTCACGCCTTGCCTCATACTCCTTAAAGGGGTGAATATTCGGGTTGTACCAAAAAAGGGTAAGTTCCGCATTTTCGCCCTTTAACGGCTCAATACAGGAAAGCGAACAGGGCGCACAACAACAATGTAATAAAACTTTCATTTTAACCTCTCAAATTTCAATAATAATCGGCATAATGCCGTTCGGTTCAATATCAATAACCGCATAAGAGTTGCTTCCGCTGCGGGAACAGGAGCAGGAACCGGGATTAACAATATAAATTCCGTCCTCATATAATATATTAGCAATATGAGTGTGGCCGTAAAGTGCAATATCGCAACCGTTTTGTTTGGCGGTCTTTAAAAGCACCCCCGTACCGCCCTTGACCGAGTAGGTATGACCGTGGGTGAAAAATATTTTTTTGCCGCCTATTACCGCCATATCCGAAGACGGGTAGTTGGAAAAATAATCACAGTTACCGCTTACAATGTAAAAGCGTTTTTCGGGGAACAAAAATTCAAAATCCTCAATATCCCCTGCATTATCACCTAAAAAAATAACACTTTCGGCAGTGGGTTGCGCATAGAGAATTTTTTCTATTATATCCCTTCTCTTGTGCGAGTCCGAAATAACTACAACACGCATTTTATCACCTTAACTTCTATATTTTAAAAGAGTTACATAATATTTAATATACCGTTTTTGGGAGGACATATTTTATGAACAACAATAATAAAATAGACAAAGAAATTATAAGGAAAGCCGCAAAAAGCGGAGATACTTCGGCACTTGTAAACTCACTTTCAAAGGAAGACAAGCAAAAACTCAACAACATTTTACAGGATAAAAACGCAATTGCCGAAATTTTAAACAGTCCCCAAGCACAAACCATTATGAAAATGTTAGGGAAAGGAAACAAAAATGGATGAATTAAGCCAAAAATTAGCCGAAATTTTAAACAACCCCGAAAGTTTAAACCGTGTAAG
>CAMFZK010000150.1 GCA_946006915.1 uncultured Clostridia bacterium | reverse complement strand
ATGCTTGGAACATCTATTGTTGCGGTGGTGGTGATTTCACCCATAACGGTTACAACACCGGTAGTACAAAAAGTTTCGCAAGCAACACGTGCAAACTTGTCCTGTTTAATAATTTCGTCTAAAATAGCGTCGGAAATTTGGTCACACATTTTATCAGGGTGACCTTCTGTAACCGATTCGGACGTAAACAAAAATTTAGCCATAAAAAAACCTCCATAAAAATAACCGCCCCAAAAATGAGGCGGTGAATTTAAAACCTCATCTTTCGGATAAATCCGCCGGAATTAGCACCTTAAAAAATCAGGTTGCTGGGTTTCAACGGGCCGGTTCCCTCCACCACTCTTGATAAGGACATATTCGTATTTCGTCTAATATTGTAACATAAAACTGTTATTTGTCAAGTTTTTTATTTCTAAAAGATTTAAGTAAGGGTGAAATGCGTTTATAAACCGCAAAACAAAACGCCGCATCAATTACACCTTTTACAAAGGTAAAAGGCAAATTAAATATTACAAGAGATTTTATTAAATTATCCGAAAAAGGTAAAATTGCTTGATACATTCCCACAATAGCCGGCATAGGCATACCGTAAAGCACGGTGTAAGCCGGGTATACTATAAAATAGTTTGTAATAACGCCTAATACCGCCATTGCTACCGCACCTACCAAAGAGCCGATAAGCGCAGATTTACGGCTTTTGTTTTTGCGGTAAACAAAACCAGCCACACCCACAAAAATTGCACCCAAAATGAAGTTAGAAAGTTCGCCTACACCCGCAGAAGTAGTTACAAACAAGTGCAGCAAATTTTTAATAAGACAAACAAGAACTCCGAAAAACGGACCGTAAGCAAAGGAAACGATTATTGCGGGGATTTCGGAAAAGTCCAACTTGATAAACGGGGGTATTAACATAGGCAAAGGAAATTCCAAAAGCATTAAAACAAACCCTAAACCGCCGAACAATGCGCAAACAATGAGTGCCCTTAAATTTTCTTTTTTCATAATAATTCCTCCAATAAAAAATGCCCTTGTTGTATAATACAACAAGGGCATAAAATTACAATAAGAATAACTCTCCTATCTTCTTTCATCCAGACTATACTGTCGGCTTTGGAATTACACCAAATCTGCCTTACGGCTCGCGGGCTTTACCGCCGGTGGGGAATTACACCCCGCCCTGAAGATTACGTAACTATTATATACTATCTTTTATATTTTGTCAATCACTTAAAATACATAAATAACTGACATTTTATCATACCGTTATAAAGTTTACGGCGTTTATCGGCATTTCTGCCGAAAAATTTTTCAAATTCATCGTGAGGACTTATAATGTAAAATTTACGTCCGTCACCCTGCAAAAATCTTTTGCCCATTACGGTATAAAGTTCCTCCGCCGCCTTAACGTCCAAAAGGCGTTCTCCGTAGGGCGGGTTTGTAACGGTTACAGAACGCTCGCCGGGAAGTGAAAAATCCTTAACATTTGCAATAGATGCCTTTACATATTTTTCAACACCCGCTTTTTTTGCGTTTGCAAGGGTTAATTCCACCGCATTTTTATCAATATCAAACCCCTGCGCTTTAAAATCAATATTCTTTAAAATTAAATCCGCCGCACGGGTACGCTCGTCCCGCCAGATTTGCGGGTCTAAAAATGAGAAACGCTCTGCCGCAAAGAATCTTTTAAGTCCCGGTGCGGTTTTGGTGGCCATTAAAGCCGATTCAATAAGAATAGTACCGCTTCCGCAAAAGGGGTCGTAAATTTTAGTATCGGGATAAATTCTCGCTAAATCGCACATTGCCGCCGCCAGGGTTTCTTTTAAGGGTGCGTCGTTGGAATTACGGCGGTATCCCCTTTTGTGAAGTCCCTCGCCGGAAGCGTCTATCATCATTGTAACCGTATTTTTATGAATAGAAAAACGGATTTTATATTCACTTCCCGTTTCGGGGAAAATACTTATTTTATATTTAAGTTTAAGCCGTTCAACTATTGCTTTTTTAATAATGGACTGACAGTCAGGTATGCTGAAAAGCGCAGAATTTAAACTCCAACCGTTTACGGGGAAAGCATCGTCCTTGCCGATATAGTTTTCCCAAGGAATCGCTTTTACGCCGTCAAACAGTTCGGTAAAGGTTACTGCACTGAACTGACCTACGTTAATTAAAATACGCTCGGCAAAGCGGGAGCATATATTAGCCCTTGCAAGCATATTTTCGGGTCCACTTAATAAAACCCTGCCGTTTTCGGTTTTAATATCGGTAAAACCCATTCTTTTAAATTCGTCCGCCGCTATACTTTCAACGCCGAACAAACACGGTGCTACTAAATTTATATTACTCATTATTTAAAAATTATCTCATCGCACGTCTTTTGGTGCGTCCGCTTTCGGGATTTTTGCGTTTTAAATCCGAAAACTTTTCGTCACTTTGTTGTTTAAAGCGGTTCATCATTTCCTCAAAAGAAGCGGGTTCGTTCTTTTTAGGCATCCAAGTATATGAACCGTCCGGTTTTGGCTGTTCGTAAGTACGGCGTTCCTTCTTTTGGAATTTTTGTTGTCCTTTTTCGGGTTCTAACGCACGTTTAATGCTTAAACTTATTTTACCGTCTTCCCCAATGTTTAAAATTTTTGCTTTAACGGTATCATTCACTTTAAACAGTTCGTTAATATCGTTTACAAAATTACGGGCAACTTCCGAAATATGTACCATACCTGACTTACCTTCGCCTAAATCAAGAAAAAGACCGAAATTAGTAATACCGGTGATTCTTCCC
>CAMFZK010000149.1 GCA_946006915.1 uncultured Clostridia bacterium | reverse complement strand
GTCATAACCCGTGCTTTTCATATAACGCCAGTCGTAAACGGGGTTTCCCCATAACTGACCGTCCTGTGAAAAACAGTCAGGCGGGCAACCCGCAACCTCTTTGGGTTTACGGTTTTTATCAAGTTTAAAACATTCGGGGTTGCTCCAAACATCGGCACTGTCTTCTGCCACGTAAATGGGTAAATCGCCTATAATTTTAATTCCGTTTCGGTTGGCATAATCCTTTAAAGCGTACCATTGCGAAAAAAAGAAAAATTGCAACATTTTATAGTAATTTATCCGCTCTTGGCATATAGTTTTATAGTGATCAACCGCAGTTTGCTCACGGGTGCTTATGTCATTATCCCAAGCGGTATATTTTGCACCGCCGAAATAGTCCTTAACCGCCATAAAAAGTGCAAAATCTTGGAGCCAAAATTCGTTTTGTTTGCAAAACTGCGTGAATTCGCTTGGTACATTTTCCTTAAAATTGTTATAAAGCGTTTGGAACACTCGGTTTCGGTTACTGTATATAAGCGAATAATCAATTTTTTCCTCTGTTTCGCCCCAGTTAATATCCTCATAATCCTGCGGTTTTAAATACCCTTGCTCACAAAGAATATCTAGGTCTATAAAATACGGATTGCCTGCAAAGGTGGAAAATCCTTGGTAGGGCGAATCACCGTAACTTGTGGGGCAAACGGGCAAAATCTGCCAGTATGTTTGCTTGGTATCTTTTAAAAAATCCACAAATTTATATGCTTCTTTTCCTAAACTTCCTATTCCGTTTTTGCCGGGCAATGATGCTATATGCATAAGCACTCCGCTTGCTCTTTTAAATTCCATTATCATCGTTTCCTTTTTAATGATACTAAAAATAATATACCCGTTAAATTAAAGTTTATTTAAAGGGTTTTAACTCTTTATCGTAAAGCATTGTCCGTGTAACCGAGTAATAAATAGGTTCTATTCCGCATTGTGTGAAAAGAGCCGACATTACGAGTGACGGATTAAGGTTGTCCTCGTTCCCCGCAGTTAACACTAACGTTAATTTGTTACCATCTAACGAATATTTTCTTATAAGGGGCGCAATGTCAATATCTTTTGTACCGCCTTTTTTAGTGGTTTTTTGGCAAATTATTGACTTGCTTTCAAAAAATAAGTTAATTTTATCTGCAAATTCGGGTGACACACCGTCAAACAAGATTTCAAATTCCGCAAAGCCGATTTCTTTCATCTTTAAAACCGCTTCCGAAACCGCAAAAAATTCAATATCGGGTACAGAAACCTTTTGCAAGGCGGTTAAAAAACCGTTTAAATCGCAGTTGTCGTCCTCGGTTTTAACGTCCAAAACTTCGTAAAGTCCCTCGTATCCTAAAGAAAGCGGTACGGCAAAATTTAAGTAAGCGTGGCGGTTAAACCCTTCGGTAAACCAAACAGGGACTTTTGCTTTGTTAATTATTCTTGACATAAAACGGTTCATATCAAGGTGGGATACAAACTTCATTCTGCCTTTCTTTTTGTAAAAAATTCTAACGTTTTTCAAAACAAACACCCTCCTTATAACAGTTAGCACCGCAAGCCGAACATTTTTCACGGCAGTTAGGTGTTGTTTTTTGGTTATGCGCCGTTTTATTTTCCCTTATAAGAAAATCCTTTGTAACGGCATAATCAAGGTGTTCCCAGGGGTTAATTTCGTCAAAACTTCTTTGCCTTTCGGTATAAAATTTAGGGTCTATACCGCATTCTAAAAACGCTTCTTCCCATTTTTCAAGGTCAAAACACTCGTTCCAACTGTCAAACTTGCAACCCTTTTTAAAGGCGGTTTCCAAAACTTTGGAAAGCCGTCTGTCACCTCTTGCAAAAGCACCCTCCAAAAATGATGTGGAACTGTCATGCGTGCTTAAATCTATTTTACGGGTTTTAATGCATGATTTTAAATATTCCTGTCTTCTTTCCATTTCCGCTTTGCTTATTTGCGGTTCAAACTGGAACGGAGTAAAGGGTTTTGGAACAAAAACCGAAACGCTTATAGACACCGAAACCGATTTACCCTTAGGACGGTTTTCCATACTGTAATACATATCTACAATTTTTTGTCCCAAGTCGGCAATACCTTTTATATCCTCGTCGGTTTCGGTGGGAAGTCCCATCATAAAATAAAGTTTAACCGAAGTATAACCGCCCTTAAAGGCAGTTTTGCAGGTGGATAAAATCTCCTCTTCGGTAACATTTTTGTTTATAACATCACGAAGTCGCTGTGTGCCTGCTTCGGGTGCAAAGGTAAGTCCGCTTTTGCGCACGTGTTTAATTTTTTCCAGCAGTTCTTCGGAAAAATTGTCAATCCGAAGTGACGGCAAGGCAACGCTTATGTTGTTTTTCTCTGTCCAACTTAACATATTATTAAGCAGGGGTTCTAATTCCCTGTAATCGCTTGTACTTAAAGAGGACAAAGAAATTTCGTCATACCCCGTGTTTTCACAAAGGCATTTTGCCTGGGCGTTTACGGTTTCAAAACTTTTTTCCCTTACGGGGCGGTAAATAAATCCCGCTTGGCAAAAACGGCAGCCCCTTATACACCCGCGGAAAATTTCCTGCACCGCACGGTCGTGCACAATTTCAATAAACGGCACTACAAAATTATCGGGATAATATGACTTGTCCATATCCTTTATAATGCGTTTTTTAATTGTTTTGGGCGCACCGTCTTTGGCGGTAATTGCTTTTACAGTACCGTCCTCATTATATGTAACATCGTAAAGCGACGGAACATAAACCCCCTCTATTTTAGCGGCTTCCCTTAAAAATTCCGCTTTACT
>CAMFZK010000148.1 GCA_946006915.1 uncultured Clostridia bacterium | reverse complement strand
AGCCGGCATTAATCTTATCCGCCAATGCTTTGGCTTCGTCGGCATCTCTCATACCGTTTATGTAGGCGTTACCGTTAGTAATAACACTGTTTACGGTAGGTGCGGAAATTTCCTGGTCGTCCATCCAAATAGAAATGGTTTTATTAAGCATTTCTTTGGTGGCGGCGGCAAATTTAGCAGTACCCGCATCTGTGAAGTTTAGGTAAACTACATAGTTGTTATCCTCATCAAGACCGGGCTGTGCGGATTTAATATCTGCCGCACCGCTTAGGATAACGTCGTCCTTATCCTCATTACGGCAGAACTTGAGAAGTGCCGTCTCGCCTAATTCCTGTACTGCTGCGGCGGCGTCAAAATCGCTTTCGTCGGCAGCCCAGGGGAAACGAACGATAATCTGTTTGTTGTTATTGTCGGCGTAAACTTCATAGTCGGTAATGTTGTTGTTTACAAGGCGGGTTTCAATAATTGCCTTTGCCGAATCCATATCGGCATCGGTAATTTCAACATCCTGTTTATCGGGTGAGAAAACCGCTTCTACACCGCCCTTAATGTCAATACCCCAACGAATATCGTTAGCGCCTTTAAAGTAAATTTTTCTGGTATCGCCGTAGTAGTTGTCAATTCCGAAAAAAGCGGTATATGCTAACGCTAAAATCAAAACGAAAACCAGCACGAATACCAACTTGCCTTTGCTTTGGGCCTTCATTGGCAAATCCTCCAAAATATGTAATTACTAATATATTATACTAAACTAATATCCATAAGTCAATTACGGATATTAGTTAAGCAACGCTTCAAGTGCGGCATATTTTACCGCGGTGCAAAGCAGTTTAGATGCTTTTTCAATATCCTCCACCGACGGGAAGGAGGGTGCTATGCGGATATTAGTGTCTTTCGGGTCTTTTCCGTAAGGGTGAGTAGCACCGACGGTGGTTAAAATCATCCCCGCCTGCTTGCAAAGTGCCTCAACCCGTTTTGCAGTACCTTCCATTACGTCAAGACTGATAAAATATCCGCCTTTGGGTTCGGTCCAGTTTGCAATTTCTTTACCACCGAGTTCGGTTTTCATAACCGAAATTACGGTTTCAAATTTAGGACGTAAATTATCCGCCAATTTTTGCATATGTGCCTTAATGTCGTTAAGATCGGCAAACATTCTTGCGTGTCTTAATTGGTTGATTTTATCGGGACCTATGGTTTGATATTTAAGACGGCCTTTTAAAATTGCAATATTCCTTTCACTTGCCGCTTCGGCTGCTACACCGGCACCCGGGAAAGTGATTTTAGAAGTTGAAGTGAAAATAATCGGCAAATCGGGGTTGCCGGCTTTTTCACATTCGGTATAAATGTTTAAAAGTTTGTCGCCGTCCGAGTACAAATCGTGAACCACATAAGCATTATCCCAAAAAATGCGAAAATCCTTTGCGGCGGGTTTAAGGTTAGCCATACGTTTAACCACCGCATCGCTGTAGGTAAAGCCCTGCGGGTTGGAATATTTCGGCACACACCAAATACCCTTAACGCTTGGGTCTTTTACAAGTTCTTCCACCTTGTCCATATCGGGGCCGTCATCATTCATAGGAACGCTTACAAGTTCAAAACCGAAATATTCGGTAATGGCAAAGTGACGGTCATACCCCGGAACAGGGCATAAAAACTTGCGGTTTTTACATTCTGCCCATGGCTTATCTCCCATACCGTGGGTCATACCTTGTGCAACAGTATCAAACATCATAGTAAGTGAGGAGTTTCCCCCTACAATAATTTGCGAAGGGTCTACTTCCAAAATTTCCGCAAAAAGTTTTTTCATTTCGGGAATACCGTCCATACCGCCGTAATTGCGGATATCGGTTCCCTCGGAATCTTTAAATCCCTTTTGGCGGTTTACGCAAGAAAACATTTCTTCGCACATATCCATATTTTCAAATCCCGGTTTACCGCGGGACATATCAAGTGACAAATTAAGCGCTTTTAAATTTTCGTAATCGCTTTGAACCTTTTTAAATTCATTTTCAAGTTCATTTTTTGTCATTTGCCTATAACTTGCCATAGTATATTCCTCCTAATAACTAATTTATAATACTATAACAAGCAAAATTTTTCAAGATTTTTTATGAAATTAGGGCAATTATTCGCAGTATTTTTTAAAACCGGGGGTGTAAATTCGCTTTCCGTCCTTTTTTACCCACATAACTTCGGTGTTTTGAAAGTCATTTACGAGTTTTAATCCGTCCTCGTAAGACATACAAAAAAGTGTGGTTGAAAGGGCGTCTGCAATAGCGGAATCTTTGCACAAAACCGAAACCGACGTAAAATATTCGGCAGGCATTAAGGTTTCACCGTCTATTATATGATGATAATTTTTGCCGTTCACAATATAAAACCGTTGGTAAGACCCACTTGTCACCAAGGACATTTCACCGAGTGAAAGTTTTTCTATATACGGGTTTTCGTCATCGTCGGTATTTGGGTTTTCAATTCCCACTTTCCAGTTTTCGCCGTCGGGTCTTGTTCCAACCGTTCTTACATTTCCGCCCACATTTAAAACATAACCGCTCATTCCCCTATTTATCATAAACTCGGCTGTCTTTTCCACGGCATACCCTTTTGCAACCGCACCTACGTCAACCATCATTTCGGGGTCTTTTATAAATACGGTGTTTTCGGTTTTATCTATTATAATGTTGTTAAAATCGGTATGTGTTTGGGCAGATTTTAGAATTTCTATACTCGGCAGTTGTGCGTTTTCGGGTTCGCTTATTCCGTTTTCCCTGTAATTGTGCCAAATTTTAAGCACACTTCCCATACCGACATTAAGTTTCCCATAGGTTT
>CAMFZK010000147.1 GCA_946006915.1 uncultured Clostridia bacterium | reverse complement strand
TTTTTTATTCTTCGTAACCTTTGGGGTTGTTTTTTTGCCAACGCCATGTATCTTCGCACATTTCGTCAATACCGTATTTAGCGGTCCAACCAAGCACGGTTTTTGCCTTTTCGGCATTAGCATAAACTTCGTCCGGGTCACCGGGACGGCGTGGGTCAATTACATAAGGAACATCAATTCCGCTTGCTTTTACAAAAGCGTCACGCAACTGCAAAACGCTGGTACCGTTGCCTGTGCCGAGGTTAAATGCTTCGCATCCGGTGGTTTTAAGCGCCCAATCAACCGCTTTAACGTGACCTACCGCAAGGTCAACAACGTGGATATAATCACGCACGCCTGTACCGTCAACCGTTTTATAATCGTTACCGAAAACGTGAAGTTTTTCAAGTTTGCCGACTGCTACTTGCGAAATATATGGCATTAAGTTGTTCGGAATACCTTTAGGGTCTTCGCCTATAAGTCCGCTCTTGTGAGCGCCGATGGGGTTAAAGTAACGAAGAAGTGCAACGCACCAGGTATTGTCCGCAACGTAAAGGTCACGCAATATTTCTTCAATAAAATATTTGGTTCTGCCGTAGGGGTTAATTGCGCCTAAAGGCATACCTTCTACCAAGGGCATTTCGGTTGCAACGCCGTAAACAGTAGCCGAAGAGGAGAAAACAATTTTCTTAACCGAAAATTCGTTCATAACTTCGAGTAAAACTATGGTGCTTATTAGGTTGTTATCGTAATACATAATCGGTTCTCTAACCGATTCGCCCACCGCTTTCAAACCTGCGAAATGTATAACTGCTTCTATGTTGTTTTCTTTAAAAATTTTACGGAGCGCTTCTTTGTTTCTAACGTCTTCCTCGTAAAATTTAACCGGTTTGCCTGTAATTTTTTCAACACGGTTAAGCGCTTCTTTATTGCTGTTGTCCAAATTGTCAACCACAACAACGTCATATCCCGCATTTTGCATTTCAATACAGGTATGACTTCCTATGTAACCTGCACCGCCTGTAACTAAAATAGACATAAACAATACCTCCTACAAATTCATGCACATTTATTTTATAATAATTAACGGCTTTTGTCAAGAAAAGGGTATTGAAATATAATTTTTCTTGATAAAATTATGTAATTATGGTAATATATTTTAGTTGTAGAAATGTTTAAGGAGAATTTTTGTGACAGAATTAGAACGTGAAGTGGAAAGACGCAGAACATTTGCCATTATTTCCCACCCTGACGCAGGTAAAACCACCTTAACCGAAAAATTTTTGTTATACGGCGGTGCAATTCAAACTGCCGGCTCGGTTAAAGGCAAAGCAAATTCCAAACACGCAGTAAGTGACTGGATGGAGCTTGAAAAACAGCGTGGTATTTCGATTACTTCTTCGGTAATGCAGTTTGAGTATGACGGCTACTGCATAAATATTCTTGACACTCCGGGACACCAAGACTTTTCGGAGGACACCTACCGCACCTTAATGGCGGCGGACAGCGTTGTTATGGTAATAGATGCGGCAAAGGGAATAGAAGCGCAAACCAGAAAACTTTTTAAAGTTTGCGCTATGCGCCACATACCGATTTTTACATTTATAAACAAACTTGACCGTGAGGCACGTGACCCGTTTGAACTTTTAGACCAACTTGAAAAAGAATTCGGAATAGGCACTTACCCCGTTAACTGGCCTATTGGCTGCGGTGTGGAGTTTAAGGGTGTTTTTGACCGTGATAAAAGGGAAATTCTGTCCTTTGCCGATATGCACAAGGGTAAAGAAAAAATCAAACCCACCCCTTGCGATATAACCGATATTGAGAAGTTGGACTCACTTATAGGCGAATACCAAAGAGCGGAACTTGTTGACCAAATTGAACTTTTGGACGGTGCGAGTTACGAATTTGATTTGGAAAAGGTAAGAAAAGGTGAATTAACCCCCGTTTTCTTCGGTTCGGCTTTGATGAACTTCGGTATTGAGGTGTTTTTGGAAAACTTCCTTAAAATGACCACTTCGCCGTTGCCGAGAAAATCGGGCGACAGTTTGGTTTCCCCGTTTGACGAGAATTTTTCGGCTTTTGCTTTTAAAATACAGGCAAATATGAACAAAAACCACCGTGACCGAATTACATTTTTCCGCATTTGTTCGGGAAAATTTGAAAGGGGAGCGGATTATTACCACGTTCAGGGCGGAAAACCCGTTCGGCTTTCCCAACCGCAGCAAATGATGGCGGAGGAACGCCAAATTATTAACGAAGCGTATGCCGGGGATATTATAGGTGTATTTGACCCGGGTATTTTTTCGATAGGCGATACGGTTTGTTCGGCTAAAAATAAGGTAAAGTATGAGGGTATTCCCACCTTTGCGCCCGAACATTTCGCAGTGATTGAACAAAAGGACAGTTTAAAGCGAAAACAGTTTGTTAAGGGTGTTGAACAAATAGCGCAGGAGGGTGCTATTCAAATTTTCCACGAACCCAATACAGGTATGGAACGTGTTATTGTAGGGGTTGTGGGTGTACTTCAGTTTGAAGTTTTGGAACACCGCCTTAAAAACGAATACAATGTGGACGTTATAAGGAACGATTTGCCTTATTCTTATATCCGTTGGGTAAAAAACAAGGATATTGACATTAAAAAACTTAATCTCACTTCGGATACAAAGTGGGTTCAGGATTTTAAGGGTAACAATATTTTAATTTTTACAAGCGAATGGAATATAAACTGGGCTACCGAAAAAAACGAAGGCCTTATTTTAGAAGATTTCAGCAAAGATTAAACTAAACCGATTATTTTGCCGACTTACTGCGTAAAAGTTGATTTTTTGAAAAACTGTGGTATAATGATTAGAAGTAGA
>CAMFZK010000146.1 GCA_946006915.1 uncultured Clostridia bacterium | reverse complement strand
TTCCTCTACGTCTCGTGGGCTCGGAGATGTGTATAAGAGACAGATAAAAAACAACAGTCTGCGGGGATTGCAGACTGTTGCCTTAATAGTTGCATTTTAACTTGTAAATGAAAGTAGATAGCAACCATTCACATTCTAAAAAATGTTTGAAAGGTTGTCAATTAAAATGGAGCCAAAGGTAGTATTTCGAGAGCAAAAGAAAGGAATAATTTTTTTTAAAAAGTGTTTTAAAATGAGAATAGCAATTTGTGACAGCGACATAAACCAACGTAAAGGGTTGAAAAAACAACTTTACCGCTATTCTAATTCAAACAAAACGGAATTTATTGTTGAAGAATTTTCAAGCGGTGAAGAACTTTTAAAATCCAAAAATAAGTACTGTTTAGTTTTTACGGAATATACTCTTTCGGGAATTAACGGACTTGAAACTGCCGTTAAGCTACGAAAAAAAGATACCGAAACGTGTATTGTGTTTGTAAGCGAAAATACAGATTTTATATTTGATTCTTTTAAAGTATCGCCTTTTAGATTTTTAATAAAACCGCTGAATTTCGATACACTGTTTAAAACATTAGACGACTTTTTTATAACCTACAGCGAACATTACCCTTTGTGGATAACAAACCAAATTAACACATATTGTCTTAACACTTCACAAATTTTTTATTTGGAAGCAAACAATAAACATTCATTTATTCATTTAAGTAATGAAGTAATTCCCTGCAATAAAACTATGGCACGGGTTTTCAGTATCTTGCCGCAAAAATGCTTTAAGAAAATCAACCGTGCGTTTGTGGTAAATTTAAACTGCATTTCTAAATTTAATAACGAATATGTCTTTCTTAAAAACGGCGAAAGTATACATATAAGCCGTAAATACTATAAATCTTTTAAAGAAGAATACCTGCAGTTTGCCAACCCCAAAATACCGTAACTCCGCTTTGTATAGTTTTTAAAAACTCAATCCGACAACGATGACAGTTCTCTTTATATAAGGGAACTGTTTTTTTAATAAATTTTAAGGCACAACCGTTATCGACATTATTTTCACCGAAATAACGGTATAATTGTTTTGGTGATTGCTTTGATTGTATATGCCGATGTACTTATTTTTCTTAACCTGATTATAAATTACTTCCTTTTAAGTGCCAGCGTTAAAATATTAAATACCAATCCGCCCTTTTTAAGGATACTTCTTTCTTCCGTAATAGGTGCAATATCTTCGCTTTACATATTTTTGCCGAAACTCGGCATTATTTTAGAAATACTCTTAAAACTTGCAACCTGTGTTTTTATGGTTATAGTTTGTTTTGGGTTTAAAAAACTTTTAAAAAGCGTCTGTGTTTTGTTTCTTATAACCTGTGCTTACGGGGGTGTTATGTTCGCCGTTTGGATTATGTTCAGTCCCAAAGGTATGGTATTAAATAACTCGGTAGTGTATTTTAACATTTCCCCACTTGCTTTAATAATTTTTACAGGTTTAGCTTACATTCTTTTAAACCTTTTTCTTTACTTTTTCGGCAAAACTTCAAAATTTGCAAAGCGGTGCAGTGTTACGGTTTTTGCAAACAAAAAGAGTGTACGGCTTGAGGCAATAATAGACACCGGCAATTCTATTGAAGATATTTTTTCAAATTCCGAAATAATTATTGCCGATAAGCAAAAGGTGGAAGAACTTTTCAGCGAAGCCGATAAAACCACAAAACAATACCGCATTCTGCCCTGCAACACAATAACCGGAAACGATATGTTGGAAGGGTTTAGGTGCGACAGTGCGGTTATTATAACCGAAAAGACCAAAACGGTGCTGGATAAGCCGATACTTGCCATTTCCAAAACAAAATTAGACGATGACTATAATGCAATAATAAATCCGAAAGCGATAAGGTGACAGTATGAAAATTTTAAACTTTTTAAGAAAAATTCTCTTTAAAATCGGCTTAATAAAACCCACTTTTTACATAAACGGACCCGAAACTCTGCCCGCCCCGTTAAACACGCAGGAAGAAACCGAACTTTTAATAAAAAACGATAAAAAATCCCGTGATAAACTAATAATTCACAACCTGCGGTTGGTGGTATATATCGCCCGCAAGTTTGACACTGCAAACACAGGTATAGAAGATTTAATCTCAATAGGTACAATAGGTCTAATTAAGGCGGTAAACACATTTTGCCCCGAAAGGAATATTAAACTTGCTACCTACGCCTCTCGTTGTATTGAAAACGAAATTCTAATGTTTTTACGCAAAAATTCCGCACAAAAAAACGAAATTTCAATAGACGAACCGCTTAATATTGATTGGGACGGCAATGAACTTTTGCTATCCGATGTTTTAGGAAGCGACAGCGACGAGGTAGGCAGAGGGGTTGAACTAGAAGACGAACGTTCACTTTTAAACGGCTTTGTAAAACAACTTCCCCCCAGGGAAAAACAAATAATGGAAATGCGGTTCGGTATGAACGGATATAACGAATATACCCAAAAAGAGGTGGCGGATACATTAGGCATTTCGCAGTCATATATTTCTCGGCTTGAAAAAAGAATTATTGTAAAACTTAAAAAACAAATTGAAAAAGCGGTTTAAAAATGTTATAATACAGGAAATTTAAATTTTCGGTGGTATAATGGAATTTATTTTAGGGTATCTTACTGCTGTAAACCTAATTTCGGCGGTTGTTTGTTGTTATGATAAAAGGCAGGCAATTAAAGGAAAAAGACGGATAAGCGAAAAAACATTGCTTAATCTCTCTGCCCTTGGCGGAGGGATTGCAATGTATATTACAATGATTTTAATACGTCACAAAACCAAACACCCTAAATTTATGGTGGGTATTCCCGTAACTGTCTCTTATACACATCTGACGCTGCCGACGATACTCCTTGT
>CAMFZK010000145.1 GCA_946006915.1 uncultured Clostridia bacterium | reverse complement strand
TGGTTGAAAAGGTTGCGGAAATGAGTATTGCCGATATGGAACAGGGAACTCCTTATGAGTTGATATACGGAAATGATGCTACCTGCCTTGAGGAAATTCGCAATATTATGGTTGAAAAATTAGGTTACGAACCTAACGGTATTTATCAAATAGGTGCGGCAGTTGCCGCAAATGCAGGACCTAAAGTGGTTGGAGTTTCATTTACCTGCAAAAAGGATATTGAAAATTCATAGAATCTGCTTATTTTTCAATTTAATAAAACACCGATACGCAATTTTAAGCGTATCGGTGCTTGCTTTTATGCGGTTTAGGAAATTAGCAAATATCAGTTACCCTATAGCCCTGTTCGGCAACGGTTTTAATTAGAATATCATTTGAAATTTCTTTTTCCGTTGTTACTACTGCAGTTCCTCTTTCGTGGCTGACTTCGGCATTTTTTACGCCGTCAAGCGCTTCAAGTGCTTTTTTTACGTGCATTTCGCAGTGTCCGCACATCATACCTTCAATTTTCAAGGTCTTTTCCATTGATTTCATCTCCTTTTTGTTTTTGGCTTTTAATTTGTAATCGTGTTTTGGGTTATACATTTTAAATAGGTTAAGGCGTAATGCGTTGGTTACCACACAAAAACTTGACAAACTCATTGCCGCCGCAGCGAACATAGGATTTAACTGCCAACCAAGGAAACTAATAAACACACCGGCTGCCAAAGGAATGCCGATAGTGTTATAGAAAAATGCCCAAAACAGGTTTTGGTGAATGTTTCGTAGCGTTGCTCGGCTTAAACGAATTGCCGCAGGGACATCGGAAAGACGGCTTTTCATAAGCACAACATCTGACGAATCAATGGCAACGTCCGAACCTGCACCGATGGCAATGCCTATGTCGGCTCTTGTAAGTGCGGGTGCATCATTGATACCATCACCCACCATAATCACCCTACCGTTTTGTTGCAATTCTCTTATGGCATTTTCCTTTCCGTCGGGCAGAACACCGGCAATTACTTCATCTACTCCCGCCTTTGCGCCGATAGTTTTGGCGGTACGCTCGTTATCGCCCGTCAGCATTACCACACGTATTCCCATATCCCGAATTTCTTTTATCGCCTCGGGACTGTCTTCTTTAATAGTATCCGCAACGGCGATAATACCGCAAAGTTTGCCGTCACGTGCAAAAAAGAGGGGTGTTTTTCCTTCGTGTGAGAGTTGCTCGGACTTTTCTATAATTTCCTGCGGTACAAAAATCTGTTGGCTGATAAACCTGTAACTTCCGCCAAGCAAGCCAACACCGCCACAAAATGCGGAAAGTCCGTTGCCGGGCAGGGCTTTGAATTGTTCGGTTTCGTCAGCCGTTATGCCCTCCGCTTCGGCTTTTTGGTTAATTGCCCGTGCTAATGGGTGTTCGCTTTTCTTTTCAAGCGAGAAAGCTATAGATAACAGTTCGTTTTCGCTTAAGTTGTTGCACGGCACAATGTCGGTAACCGTCGGCGTTCCTTTTGTTATTGTTCCGGTTTTATCCAGCACTACAATCTCTGCTTTTCCTGTTTTTTCCAAAGACACCGCCGTCTTGAACAAAATTCCGTTTTTAGCACCCACTCCGTTGCCGACCATAATGGCAACAGGCGTGGCAAGTCCAAGCGAACAGGGACAACTTATTACCAAAACTGATATACCTCTTGCCAAAGAATAGCCGACTGTTTGACCGGCAATAAGCCATCCTATCACGGTTATTACCGCAATACCTATAACCGCAGGCACAAATATGCCCGACACCTTGTCCGCTACCTTTGCGATAGGGGCTTTTGTTGCCGCCGCATCGCTTACCATCTTAATAATCTGTGAAAGCGTGGTATCTTTGCCTACTCTTGTCGCTTCACAGGTGATAAAACCCGACTGATTAAGCGTTCCGGCAGAAACTGCGCTGCCAACCGTTTTGTCTATCGGAATACTTTCGCCCGTCAGCGTGGATTCGTCTACCGCACTGTTTCCTTTTAAAACAATTCCGTCAACCGGGATATTCTCACCCGGACGTACAACAAATACATCGCCCTTTGCCACTTGCTCAATAGGGACTTCTTTTTCTTCACCGTCACGCAAGACGGTTGCGGTTTTTGGGGAAAGTTTCATAAGTCCTTTAAGTGCGTTGGTGGTTTTACCTTTAGAGCGTGCTTCAAGCATTTTTCCAAGGGTTATAAGTGAAAGTATCATAGCCGCAGACTCAAAATAAAATTCCTGCATATAGGTCATTACGGCGGCCTCGTTTCCCTTGAGTTGTGCATTTGTCATAGCAAACAGGGCAAATACGCTGTATCCGAAAGCCGCCGTCGCACCGAGTGCAACCAATGTATCCATATTCGGTGAAAGATGCAAAGCGCTCTTAAACCCGCTTATAAAAAATTTTTGATTTATAACCATTATAGCAACTGTTAATAACAACTGCAAAAGTCCCACTGCTATGTGATTATTTTGTAAAAATAACGGCAACGGCAATCCCCACATCATATGTCCCATAGAAACATACATAAGCACCGCTAAAAATACTAAGGATGCAATCAATCGCTTTTTTAGTAAAGGAGTTTCTTTGTCCTTTAATATATCCTCATTAGAATTTGGTTTTTCACGGCTTTCGTTCTTTAAAAAGGCATCATATCCCGCTTTTCGTACTGCCGATATAACGTCATCGGGTTTAGCATTGCCTTCTACACCCATAGTTTGAGTCAGCAAACTAACCGAGCAGGAATCGACACCCTTAACGCCCGATACCGCCTTTTCAACCCTTGCTACACAAGCGGCACAACTCATACCTGTGACTGTATATTGCTTCATATTTTTTGCAACGCCTCCTATTATTTCATAAGTTTTTGCAGAGTTGCCACTAATTCGTCAATTACTTCATCCTTACCGTTACGGATATCTCTGGCAACACAGCC
>CAMFZK010000144.1 GCA_946006915.1 uncultured Clostridia bacterium | reverse complement strand
GGTATGAAAAATTTCAATATGCCTAAAAAGGAATTTGAACACCCAAAAACCCTTAATGAATACGGAACAAAACCTACGGATAAAGGGGAAACAAACAAAAACAGCCAAGACGAAACGGCTGAAATTGTTTCTACAATGACTTTAACGGGAATACTGTAAAATTTACGGCACACTGCGATGTTAATATTCGTTGCTTGCTTGGGCGGGTGGGTTTACTGTATAGTGGCGGTAACAATTTAAAGGAGGTTACCAAAATGTTAAACCAAAACATAAGAACAATCAGAAAATCTAAAGGCCTTTCGCAGGAGGAACTTGCAATTAAACTAAACGTAGTGCGTCAAACCGTTTCCAAATGGGAGCAGGGGCTTTCCGTACCCGATTCGGATATGCTTATTGCTATTTCCCGTGTGTTTGAAATACCGGTTAGCACCTTGCTGGGCGAAACGGTTGCCGAGCAACAACCCGATGACCTTAAGGTTATTTCCGAAAAGTTGGAAGTAATAAACTTACAATTAGCACAAAGAAAAGAAATAAGAAGAAAAGTATGGCATTGGTTTTTTATTCTGCTTTGCGGGGTTACTGCTTTGTTATTTGCGATTTTGTTTATTTTGAAAAGCCCCTATTTGGGGTGGGATTACACAAACCCCGAAATTGCCGTTTTTGCGGCGGTATTACACGTATTTGAATTTATATACGTAAGATTAGCGCCTTTTGTTTTGCTTGCGGGTGCGGTGGGAATTATTCTTACCCGCAAGAAAATGTAAACCAATTGTTATGAAAATAATTTTAAGGAGAATGTAAAATGAAGCAAAAACTTTTAATTACCGTAATACTTGCTTTCGCATTGTTATCTGTTTTGTCTGCTTGTAAAAAAGCGGAAGTCCAAACGGCTATAGACGAAACGAATAATTCAACCGTTCAAACCGATAAGGATAACAATTCCGACCTGCAGAGCAAGGATAATTCTTCAAAAGAGGGAGAAAAAGACGAACAAAAAGAACCGTGGAAAGTGGCATTTGAGAAGAGTTTGTTTGAAAATTACCAAGCAGTTCCGGAATATTACGAAGATTTGGGAGACGGAATTTACCAGGTTTATGTTAAGATAGACGGCAAGGTTGTCCCTTATGTTACCGTAAATTCCAAAACCGGCGACTATCACGGTTAAGAGATAAAATTGAAAGGAAACAAAAATGAACGAACTTATAAAAATTGAGCATTTAAGCAAACGTTTTGCGGATGTTAAGGCGGTAGATGACTTAAGCTTTAAGGTAAAAGAGGGGGAACTGTTTGCTTTTCTCGGAGTAAACGGTGCGGGTAAATCCACCACTATCAATATCCTTTGCGGTCAACTGCCCAAAGACAGCGGAACAGTTACGGTATGCGGTATGGATTTAGACGGAGATACGGCACTTATCAAACGCAATATAGGTGTAGTATTTCAAAATTCGGTGCTTGATAAGGATTTATCGGTAGAGGACAATTTGCGAAGCCGTGCGGCACTTTACGGTATTTGCGGCAAAGCGTTTAAAATTAGGTTGGCAGAACTTGCAAAACTGCTTGATTTTGAAAATTTGCTTAAACGCTCCGTGGGTAAACTTTCGGGCGGACAACGCCGCAGAATAGATATTGCAAGGGCGTTACTGCATAAACCGAAAATTTTGGTGTTAGATGAACCGACAACCGGTCTTGACCCGCAAACCCGTAATTTGCTTTGGCAGGTGGTTTCCAAACTGCGCAAGGAAGAAAACCTAACCGTATTTTTAACCACCCATTATATGGAGGAGGCGGCGGACGCCGATTTTGTTGTAATTCTTGACCACGGCAAAATTGCCGCCGAAGGCACACCGCTAACCCTTAAAAATACATATACGGGTGACTATATTACCATTTACGGAGAAAAGGAAAGCGAAATTCAAAAGTTGGGCAAGTCATACGAAAAAATTAAGGACGCTTTTAGGGTATTGGTTCCCAATACTGCGGCGGCAACCGAACTTATTATAAATTATCCCGGAATTTTTAAAGATTACGAAATTACCAAAGGCAAAATGGACGACGTTTTCTTAAGCGTAACCGGCAAAAAACTTACAGGAGGTGAGGACAAATGACCGAATTTTGTGCGCTTGTAAGGCGGAATACAAAACTATATTTTAAAGATAAGGGAATGTTTTTTACTTCACTTATTACACCGCTTATTTTATTGGTGCTTTACAGTACCTTTCTTGCAAATATTTACGAAGAAAGTTTCCGTGCCGCTCTTAATGCGGCGGGTGCTGCGGTATCGGACAAGGTGCTTTGGGGTTGCGTTGGCGGGGAACTGATTTCTTCGCTTTTGGCGGTAAGTTGTGTTACGGTTGCATTTTGCTCTAATTTACTTATGGTTCAGGATAAAGTTAGCGGAGCACGTAAGGATTTAACCATAGCACCCATTAAATCGGGCAGTTTGGCACTCGGGTATTACTGTTCTACCTTGCTTTCTACCTTGTTAATATGTTTTGCCGCCCTTATTATTTGCCTTATTTACCTTGCAAAGGTAGGTTGGTTTTTAACCGTAGGCGATGTTGTGGCATTGGCACTTGACGTGGTACTGTTGGTACTGTTCGGTACGGCACTTTCCTCTTGCATTATTTTTCCGCTTAATACACAAGGTCAGGCAAGTGCGGTTGGCACTATTATAAGCACCGGATACGGCTTTATTTGCGGTGCTTATATGCCTATTTCAAATTTTTCAAAGGGCTTGCAAAGGGTTATTTCTTTCCTACCCGGCACTTACGGAACTTCGCTTTTGCGTAACCACGCCTTGCGCGGTGTATTTTCGGAAATGAAGTCGCTCGGTTTCCCAAGCGAGGTGGTAGAGTCAATAAAAGACAGCGTAGACTGCAACCTCTATTTCTTTGATAAAAAAGTAGAAACAGGCAAAATGTATCTTATTCTTATTGCC
>CAMFZK010000143.1 GCA_946006915.1 uncultured Clostridia bacterium | reverse complement strand
AATGTTTTGCGTGGAAGTGAACCGTCTTGCTTAATTGCGTCAAACAGTTCTGATTTTTGCATACCCTCAAAAATAAAGCCAACGGTATTTTCCGCCTTGCAAAGCGAATACACAACATCTTCGCCGTGAATGTAATCTATTGAAGCATTTTTATTCTGTTTTAAATATTCGTCCAAGTAAGCTTGCAATGTTGCAACGGCAAGTTTGCCGGTGGGTTTAAGTGAAACTTCCCTTTTAATATCTCCGTAAACACAGGTGAATTTTTGTGAATCAGCACCGAAATATTCCCCGCCTAAAGCGGTTACAAAGTTTTCGATAAATTCTTCGGGTTCTACACCGAAAACAACACGGTAAATCGGCTCGAACTCCAGTGAACTGTCGTGAATATTTACTATTTCAACCAAAGCGTAACGTGAATTTTCGGTCTTATTTATCTTATAACATTCCTTTGCGGTTGCAAGCGAATGGTTACCGTCACCCACCGCAAACAAGAGTTTATCCTCCGTATTTTCTACCAAAGCGGAAAGTGCGGTTTGTATTTGCTCTGCCGTTTCAGAATCAACCGAATAACCTTTAATATGACCGCTGTTTTGCATTAAACCGAAATCATACAGTTTTTCAAAACCGCTGATTTTTTCCTCTAATGGCTCAATAACGGTGCATTTGGGGTCGTCAATTAAAAGCATAACGTGGGGCATTTCAAGTTTTGCGTCTTTTCTTATTAAAACACGAGGCGGTATTCTTTCCAAAACAGTCGCTTCAGTAGCACGTATAAGTGCCTTACTTCCCTTTTCGTAGGAATAATTTTGCAAATCAATAAGACCTACAATACCTTTACGGATTTTTCCGCCGGAAACTTCCCTTTGGAGATATACAAAGGTATTTTCTATTTCACGAAAAACGCCGTTTTCAAGATATTCGGTCATAGTGTGGTTAATTTTTTCAATTCGCTTACTGTTATCCGCCGATAAATAAACTTCGGGTAATATTAAATTAAGTGCAGAGGGTGTATTTCCTACGGTTTTTTCAACCTCTTTCCAATATTCGGGTTCGGATGTATATTGGTCGCAGGCAACCACCGCCCATTTTTGAAAATTACTTTTCGGCAGTAAAATATTTGCCGGTAAAAAATATGTATTATTCATTTTAATCTCCTATTCAAAATTTTAGTTGCCGAAGTTTTCGGCAACTAAATATTATTTGTAATATGAAAATTCTATTGCGGTGATACAGTCCTCGGTTAAATTTACAAATGTTCTTATTTTATTCCGTCGGTCGCTTTTTGAAATAAAATAATCGAAGTAGTAATTATCGTCACTTACTTCATAAAAATGCGAAGGTGTACCCAAAACGTCAATAATATCTGTCACGGCGGTGGTGTTGGTAATGCCGTTGACATTAAACTCATCATAATCGTTAGGGTTTTGGAAATAGTTATTTTCAATCCTAAATTTAACGATTTTACATTTTAAAAGCTTAACCGAAGAATTTGAAGAATTGTAGAACAAAGCCGAAAGTTTAGCACCATTGTCATTTACAAAGGTAACATAAACCGTTTCTTTAGCGAAAACCAAGGAATTTTCGTCGTAATCGCTGCCTTCTGCCAATTTCCAACCATCATTTATTAAATTCTCCATTACTTCGGGTACGTTAAGTGGCGAACCGTCAAACGAAGCGTCGAACTTAAATTTTTTACCCAAATAAATATCTGAATAGTTTTCTTCGTCAAAGACGCTGATGTCGAAATAATTGGACATTTTTTGGTCAAGTGTCATAATTTCGGGCAGTTCGGTTTTAGTGTTCCCTGTGTTTTCGGTTTCTTCATCTTTTACACCGTATTGCTTATCTGCTTTACTGCAAGCCGAAAAGGAAAGTAAAATCAACCCTGCCAATATTAAAGAAATAACTTTTTTCATAATTTTTCTCCATTATATTACTACCTATATTGTATAATTTTAAAGAGAAAATGTCAACCAAGATTTTCTTTTAAAAACAAGTTTATTTGTTTTGTTACAAAATTTGTGTTCACAAGAAAACTAAGCCCGTGTCCCGCACCCGTAACGGTCACCAATTTTGCGTGGTCTTTAGCGGCAGAGAACGCAATTTCCGACATTTCGCATGGGACAAAATCATCGCTTGTTCCGTGAATAAGTAAAATCGGGATTTTTGTGTTTTTTACGCTGTCTTTTGTAGAAATACCCCTTATAGAAAATTTGCCGAAAATTTTACATAAAAAATCCATTATCGGCACAAAAAGCCAACCGTTAATTTTATATTCCTGCTTTGCAACCTTTTTAATAATATCTACGGGCGAAGTAAAACCGCAGTCGGCTATTACGCATTTAACATTTTCGGGCATTTTATATTTTAGGGATAATAAAACCGTGGTAGCACCCATTGAAAGACCGCTTAAAACTATTTGTTTAGGAGCAAACTTTGCATTAACAAATTCCACCCAACTGACAACATCACGGCTTTCTTTTATCCCAAATGTAATGAGTTTACCCTCGCTTTTACCGTGGGAGCGTTGGTCGGCAAGCAAAATATTAAAACCGTTTTGGTAATACATTTTTACGGCGCAGGAAAAATCGTGTTTTGCCGAAGAACGGTAGCCGTGAAACAACAAAACCGTTTTATCGCTTTTACAGTCATAATACCTGCAATTAAGTTTAAGTCCGTCGAAAGATACCGTTTCATATTCCTTAAATTCGGTTTCTTCCAAAAAGTCCATACAGGGCTTTATAGCACTGTAATAAGGTTTTAAAAATCTGTTTCTTTTTGATTCCAAGTCGTCAACACCGTCATTATTACTGCGAACAAAACAGATAAAGAAAAAATAAATAACAAGCGCCAAAAACAAAATAAGCAACGTTAAAATAATGTAAACCATTTTATCACGTATAATTAAACCATCTCGAAAGGGGTGGTTTAAATTATGTCTCCTTTCAT
>CAMFZK010000142.1 GCA_946006915.1 uncultured Clostridia bacterium | reverse complement strand
GGATTTATGGCAAAAGCACCTGCCGCTTTGGTAGAACAGCAAAAAGCAGGTCTTGCAAAAGCAAACGATAAAATTGAAATGATTTTATCGGGTATAAAAGACCTTGAAAGTATATAACTTTTAAATTAAGGTGCTGTAAAAAAGCAATTTTTTACAGCACCTTTTGTGGTGAAATATGAATTACGAAGAAACTTTAAATTACATTCATTCTTTGGGAAACTTTTCAAAACCCGCAACATTAGAAAGAATTAAATCGGTTTTGCAAAAACTCGGCAATCCTCAAAACAATTTTAAAGCAATACATATTGCGGGTACAAACGGCAAGGGCTCGGTATCCGCTATGTTAAGCAAAACTTTTAGTTTGGCGGGATATAAAACAGGACTTTTTATTTCCCCTTTTATAATAGATTTTTGCGAACGTATTCAAATAAACGGGGAATTTATTTCTCATAATGATATTGCTAAGTATGCGGAAATTGTGAAAAGCACTAATACAGAACTTACCGAGTTTGAATTTATAACGGCTGTGGCTTTTTTATATTTTAGCCAACAGAATTGCGATATTGCAATTATCGAAACAGGACTCGGCGGTCGGCTTGACGCTACAAACACTTTGGAAAACGTTATTGCAAATGTAATTACTAAAATCGGGTTAGACCATACCGCAATTTTAGGGGATACTATCCAAAAAATCACTGCCGAAAAATGCGGAATAATTAAAAACTGCCCTGTAATTACCCTGCATACTCAACCGGAAGATGCGTTTAAGGTTTTAAATGCTTACAAACCGATTATTCCAAACGTAAATCAACTTAAAGTTTTGCAAAGCGATATAAACGGAAACACTTTTACCTATAAAGCAAAAGAATATAAAACTTCGCTTGTAGGGGAATACCAAATAGAAAACGCCCTTGCGGTAATAGAAACGCTAGAGAACTGCGGAATGGAAATACCCTATGATATTGTTTATAAGGCATTAAACCAAACATATTTCCCCGCAAGAATGGAAGTGATTTGCAAAAAACCGTTGGTGGTTTTGGACGGCGCTCACAACCCGGACGGTGCAAACGCACTCGGAAACACCCTTAAAAAATACAACGGCAAGGTTACCGCAATAATAGGTATGATGAAGGATAAGGACTGTAAAGAAGTTTTAAAACGCACATTGCCTTATTGCAAAAAAGCCATAGCGGTGGAGGCCACAAATCTGCCCCGTTCAATAAAAAAGGAAGATTTAAAAATTATGGCAGATGAATATTGCCAAACGCTTACCGCCGAAAATTATGACCAAGCCATAACTTTGGCAAGCGGTGAAGGGGTAATATTTGTTTTCGGTTCACTGTATTTAGCGTCTTCAATACGGGAAAAATTAAAAAATTTTTTCACATAACTTAATACGACAATATTTTCAAGGACAACCCTTTAATATATATAAGGGCTTGTCCTTAATTTATTTTAGGAGGAAAACTTATGTCTGTCGAAATCGGCGTAACGGGTGAGGTAGTAACGGCGTATTTGTCGGGCGAACTTGACCACCACACAGCAAAAGAAATGAGAGAAGCAATAGACACGGCAGTAGAACTTAATATGCCTACTTTGCTGATACTGGACTTTAAGGATATTACCTTTATGGACAGTTCGGGAATAGGGCTTATTATGGGAAGATACAGGAATTTGCAAAAAACAGGTGCAGAACTTCATATTACGGGAACTTCGCCAAACATATATAAGGTGTTTCATCTTGCGGGAATAGAAAAATTAGCAAAATTAGAAAGTAGGTAAAACAATGGTTAAAAACAGTTTCTCTATGACTTTAACGGCACGTTCGGCTAACGAAGGGTTTGCAAGGGCGACGGTTTCGGCATTTGCCACCCAATTAGACCCAACTCTTGAAGAAATAAGCGATATTAAAACCGCCGTTTCGGAAGCGGTTACAAACAGTATTGTTCATGCTTATAAAAACTCAATCGGCAAAATTTACATATCAGCAGAACTTATAGAGCCAAATTCAATCAGAATTAAAATTCGTGACAAAGGTTGCGGAATAGAAAATGTTGAAAAAGCAATGGAACCGCTTTACACAACGGTGGGCGGGGAAAGAGCGGGACTCGGCTTTGCTGTTATGCAAAGTTTTATGGATGACTTAAAGGTAAGGTCGGTTTTAGGAAAAGGTACAACCGTTACAATGGTTAAAAAAATCAGCCAAAGATATAAAACAAATGGTTGAGAATTTAAAAAAACGTGAAGAATTTATAGAAAACAATCTCGGCTTGGTACATTCAATCTGTAAACGCTTTGCGGGGCGGGGTATAGAATATGACGATATGTATCAAGCGGGTTGTATAGGACTTATAAAAGCAACCGACGCATTCGACAAAACAAGGGGTTTTTCATTTTCAACCTATGCAGTACCGGTTATTATGGGAGAGGTAAAACGCCTTTTCCGTGACGGCGGTGCGGTAAAGGTTTCAAGAAGTTTAAAAGAACTTTATCTAAAACTCATTCGTGAAAAGGAAATTTTGGAACAATCACTAAACCGTGAACCCACAATTAACGAATTGGCAGACCGCCTTAATGTCACTGCCGAAGAAGTGACCGAAGCACTTTGTGCAGGTAGAGCGCCTGTTTCATTAACTTTTGAAGGGGAAGACGGAATAAAGGAAACAGATTTACCTACAATTTCCTGCGAAGAAGAAATATCAAACCAACTTGTTTTGGATGAGGCATTCGAAAAATTAGAAGAAACAGAAAGAAAAATTTTGGTTTTAAGATACTATAAAGGTCTTACTCAAAGTAAAACCGCAAAACTCCTCGGTATGTCACAGGTGCAGGTTTCAAGGGCGGAAAAGCGAAGTTTGTTGAAAATACGTGAATTTTTGGGTTAAAAACGCATATAAAAAGGCAGAAATTCGCATAAAAACTGTAAAAATTGATATTTTAAAAATTTTTTAAAAAAACTTCAAA
>CAMFZK010000141.1 GCA_946006915.1 uncultured Clostridia bacterium | reverse complement strand
GCCAAGGTAGCAACAACGTTTTCTTTTGCAATAAAACCCGTTACCGTTGCCGCCGCAAGTTGCCAAGAAACCACACCAACTATCGGTACTAAAGCATAAGCGAAAGGTTTCGCAACTGTTGCTAAAATAGAACTCTCCGCAGTTTGTGCAAGGGTTAAATTCCAATTAAACGACTGCATAATTTGAACCGCAGTATTGCAAAGCAAAATTATGGTTGCCGCCTTTACTATGTACGCCCATCCGCGTGAAATCATTGATTTAAAGGCGATTTTAAGCGAAGGGAACTTGTATTCGGGAAGTTCTATAATAAAGTAAGAATTTTGCTTTTTTAATGCCGTGATTTTGTTTATAAGTAATGCCGCAAAGAAAACTATTGCTATAGCGGAAAAATACATAACGGTACTTACCCAACCCGCATTATCAAAAAATATGCCTGCAAAGAGCGATATTACGGGAATTTTAGCACCGCAAGGCATAAACGGGGCTAACATTACGGTGAATTTGCGTTCCCTTTCATCCCTTATTGTACGGCTTGCCATAACACCGGGAACGGCACATCCGACCGAAATTACAAACGGAATAACCGATTTTCCGCTTAAACCGACCTTTTTAAAAATGGGGTCTAATACTACCGAAACACGTGACATATAACCGCAGTCTTCAAGTAGAGAGATTAAAAAATACATTATCATAACAAGGGGTAAAAAGCCGATAACGGCAATTACTCCGCCTAAAATACCGTCTATTAAAACCGAATAAAGCAGTTGGCCGTTTATAAATCTTCCGATTAGGTTTTGAAAATTTTCAAGCATACCTACCAATAAATCGGCAATAGGTGCACCTACCCATACTTGGGAAATTTGGAAAACCAAAAACATAACTACCGCAAAAATCGGAATACCGAACCACCTGTTTGTAATAATACGGTCAATTTTATCACCGATATTACCGAAATCATATTTACGGTTTTCTGCCCTTTTTACAAGCCGGTTTACAAATCTGAAACGGTCTTTGTCGTCATCAAAATGATAGGGTACTTTCTTAAGGGTACCCGAAATTTCTTCAGCCGTTTTTACAACTTCTTTTAACCCCATAGACCGAAGTGAAACGGTTTCCAATACAGGGCAACCTAATTCTTTACTTAATAATTCAATATCCGTTTCGGCAGTTTTACCGCCGATATCGGTTTTATTAAGTGCTACCACCATTGGTATTCCGAGTTCTGCCAACTGGGTTGTAAAAAACAAACTTCGGCTTAAATTTGTAGCGTCAACAATATTTATAATTACATCGGGGTTTTGGGTTTTAATATATGTACCTGTTATGCCCTCTTCCGAGGTAAATGCCGACATTGAATAAGCACCCGGCAAATCTACCACCGTAATATCATTTTGAGAAAACACTTTTTTGATTTTATGTTCCTTTTTATCAACCGTAACTCCCGCCCAGTTGCCAACCTTTTGGTTACTTCCCGTAAGGGCGTTATACATTGTGGTTTTACCGCTGTTTGGGTTTCCTATTAACGCAATTCTCATACTTTTCTCCTTTAGTTAGTTGTGGCTAACTATACTTTAAAAAATTTTTAGCAAACCGTAATTGATTTTGCTAAACCGCTGTCTATACTGTATTTACCGTTTTTAATTAAAACTATACAACCGCTTTTCCGACGGGAAATTACCGTAATCGGCTCACCGCCGTAACACCCAAGTGAAAATAGGAATTTATCAAATTCACTGTCTTTAGTGTCAATTTTTTCAATAGTATATTCCCTTCCGGTTTCAATTTCAAACAAATTCATAAACTCATCTCCAATCCATTTAGCCGCCGCTAACTGACAAAAATTAAAAAAACAGTTAGCAATAACTAACTGCATATTAGATTACCACATATTTCCCCTTTTGTCAACACTTTTTTAAACTTGCAATTAAATTTATAATATGATAAAATAGTCCTATCCTTTAAAGGGGGCTCTTTATGAATTTACACGAATCTGCCGAAATGTATTTGGAAACGATTTATATTTTATCTTTAAAATCCAACTCGGTTCGCAGTATTGACGTCGCCGAAACAATGGGTTATTCCAAGCCGAGTGTCAGCCGTGCCGTGGGACTTTTAAAAGAGGACGGGTATTTAACGGTAGCACAGTCCGGTTGCCTTAAGTTAACCGAAAAGGGCATAAAAACCGCAAAGGGTATTTTTGAACGCCATAACGTATTAACCGAATTTTTAATAAAAATCGGTGTAAATGAAGAAACTGCACAGACCGATGCTTGCAAAATTGAACACATTATAAGCGAAGAAACCATAAACGCTGTAAAAAAGTTTTTAAAACAGTAAAATAAAACGGCGAAAGCAGTAAATTTTGTGCTTTCGCCGCTTTATTATTATTTAAGGGTTCTTTCAAGCCAAACAAACCCAACATCCAATGCTTCGAACATAGTATCTTTTGTGGATTCTTTGACAATTCTGTCCTTATCTTTAAGTTCGGTATTGCTTTTCAAAAGTTGAACGTTAATTTTATTGGGTTCATCATTTTGGTCAACCGAAAGAATTGTAAATTTTACTACGTGGCTTTCTGCCATATCGCCGTAATAAATTTCGTTTTTACTTCTAACCAAGGGTTTTCCCTTGTATGTCATAAATTCCTGTGCCATAGTTTACTCCTTTTCCGGAACTTCGCCGTAAAGATTAAATCTGAAAAGTAAGGTTTCGTCTTCGGGATTAGCGCAACGAATTGTTGCCTCGCTTACTTCGGTATTGCGTAAAATTGTGCTAAGACCAATCATTTGGCAAAGTTTGGATTTAAGGTTTAAAACGTCGCCGTCGGTTGTTTCCAAATAAACATCGCCCTTACATTCGTCAACCGTTTTAATTAAATCGTCAAAATCCACGTTGTGAAGTTTTATATATCTATCCATAGTATTACCTCCAAAATATTCTATTACAAAAGTATAAACTATATAATTAAATATGTCA
>CAMFZK010000140.1 GCA_946006915.1 uncultured Clostridia bacterium | reverse complement strand
TTCGTTAGCAATAATTGGGATTTTTCCAACCTCTTTTTCCCCCATATAAACCCTAACGTTTCCCAAAACGTCGCCTTTTTTAATCGGGGCGGTTATGTTGGCGTTCCATTCGGTTTTTCGGGTAATATCGCCTTTTTCGGTTTTAGGCAGTAACAGATTCACTTTATCCGTGGCGGTTACAAGCACCTTATCCTTTACCCCTTTTTGCACCTTTGCCGTAATACCGTCTTTTAGTTCTGCGCCTAAATTTTTGTAACTGTAGTTTGCAAAGCCGTAGTCCAACAGTTTTTTAGCCCCTGCAAATCTGTCGCTGCTGGTTTCTCCCGCCAAAACCACCGCAACAAGTTCCATATCTCCCCGTTTTGCGGTAGCCGAAAGGCAATATTTTGCTATACTTGTAGTGCCTGTTTTAAGTCCTGTTGTGCCGTTATAAAACCTTACCAATTTATTGGTATTAACAAGTTCGCTCTTACCGCCCCGCAAACTGTCCATCCAAACGGTGGAATAGTTCTTTATAAGCGAATGTTTTATAAGTTCACGGGACATTACCGCAACATCGTGCGCCGATGAATAGTGGTTTTCGGCATCAAGTCCCGTTGCGTTTTGGAAGTTGGTGTTATTCATACCAAGTTCCTTTGCACGCTTGTTCATTAAAGCAACAAACCCCTCTTCACTGCCTGCAATGGTTTCTCCCAAAGCCACGCACGCATCGTTAGCCGAGGCGATAACGGTAGCTTTTAAAAGGTCGTCAACCGTCATACCCTCGCCCGGTTCAAGCCAAATTTGCGAACCCCCCATACTACAGGCGTGTTCACTGGCATACACTACGGTTTCCAAAGATATATCCCCACGGTCTAACGCTTCCATTACAAGTAAAAGGGGCATTATTTTGGTAATAGAGGCAGGGGGTAATTTTTCGTCCGCATTATCCGCATATAAAATTTCACCCGTGTTTACTTCCATTAAAACCGCCGATTTTGCCTTAATATCCAACTTTTGTCCTATGACGGCATTTTCTGATGATGTTTCAATAGGTACTTCTATATCCGAAATATCGCATTCACTTGAAACGGTAACCCCCTCTTTTGCCGAAACGCTGATACTGAATATAATGCCGAAAATTATAATTAAACCGATTATTCTCTTCAAAAAAAGCACACCCTTTTATACTTTATATAAAAGGATATGCCTTTAAAATTTATTCTATTCCCCCAACAATAATTCCGCCGCCTACAACAATGTCACCGTCATAAAAAACGGCGGCTTGACCGGCACTTGGCGCTCTTTGGGGTTCATTAAATGTTATTAAAACATTTCCGTCCTCTAAAGGGCTTATTACTGCGGGTTGCGGGTTTTGGTTGTAACGCAGTTTTGCAGATACGGTCATTTCACCCGTCAACTCATCAAACGGTATAAAGTTTACATCCTTAATCAAAACCGATTTATAGAACAGTTCTTCCTGCTCCCCTAACACAACTTGGTTGGTTTTTGCGTTTTTACTTATTACAAAAACAGGGTGACCGAATGCTACTCCAAGCCCTTTTCTTTGACCGATTGTGTAGTGGATAACACCCTTATGCTCCCCTATTTTTTCGCCTTGTTTGTTTATATAATCCCCCGTAGAGGACACAAAATTTGCTACTCTTTCAATAAACGAGGCATAGTCGCCGTCCGGTACAAAGCAAATATCCTGGCTGTCCTTTTTATTTGCGTTCACAAAGCCGTTATTTTGCGCAATTTCCCTAACTTGCGGTTTAGTATATTCGCCAAGCGGAAACTCCACCGCCGACAGTTGCTCTTGAGAGAGGCAGTAAAGTACATAACTTTGGTCTTTGGAAATATCCTTTGCTTTTTTTAAAAGGTATCTGCCGTTTTGGTTTTCTACCCTTGCATAATGCCCCGTAGCAATTTTAGAAAAGCCCATTTCTTTTGCAATTTTAAGCATTTTGCCAAACTTAATATTTTTATTGCAGGCAATACAAGGATTAGGGGTTCTACCCTCTATATACTCGTTTACAAAATAATCTATAACAAATTTTTTAAAATCTTCCGATAAATCTATAGCGTAATGTTCTATCGAAAGGCGGTCACAAACGGCTTTTGCGTCCGCAATATTTTGGGAAGAAGCCAAATCCTCCCCCAAAAGTGCCAAAGTAACCCCCGAAACCGAATATCCCTTCTCCGCCAAAACCGAAGCACAAACCGAAGAGTCTACTCCCCCGCTCATACCTACTAATATTTTTTCCAAAAAAATTCTCCTTTATAAAAAAGGACCGATTAACACCGGTCCTTTTGCAGATTAAATAGAAGTTGTAAGCGCAATTTCACACAAATGCTCGTCAATGCCTTTTTCCATATTAAGCGCTTCGTAAATGTCATAATTTACAACCTTACCGGTTTTATAAGCAACTACACGGTTGCCTATACCGTCTTTGAGCAGTTGTACTGCCTCATAGCCCATTTGGGTAGCAATAAGACGGTCACGCAAGGTAGGACGTCCCCCGCGTTGTACGTGTCCCAAAATTGTGGCACGTGTTTCAATACCGGTTGCTTTTTCAATGGTTTTTGCCATCTCATTAACACCGCCGATACCTTCGGCAACAACTATAATAAAGTGCTTTTTACCGAGTTTTTGGGTTTCTTTTATTTTATTTATAATAGCGTCCATATCAAGACCTTTTTCAGGTAAAACAACTGCACTGGCACCAACCGCAATACCGGTTCGAAGGGCAATATGACCTGCTCTTCTGCCCATTACTTCAACAACGCTGCAACGCTCGTGCGAGTCGCAGGTGTCACGAAGACGGTCCACCATATCAAGAACCGTGTTCATAGCGGTGTCAAAGCCGATTGTATATTCGGTGGAGGCAATATCGTTATCAATAGTGCCGGGAATACCGACGCAGGGAACACCCGCTAAAGATAAATCCCTTGCACCTCGGTACGAACCGTCACCGCCGATAACAACAATACCCTCTAT
>CAMFZK010000139.1 GCA_946006915.1 uncultured Clostridia bacterium | reverse complement strand
TCTAACATCTAAATTTGTCGTTCCCTAAAATAATAAAACGAATAATTTTTATACATACCGTAATTTTCACAATAACCGACGCAAAAAATATTAAATAGGCAAAGCCGTCCATTCGGGTAAACAGGTTTCCAAGCGTAACGGTAGAAATTGCCGAAGCATAAGGGTATTTAAGTTTCCCCGCAAAATCACTGCCAAAAAGCAAAACCGAATTTAAAATGCACACCGCCAATAACAGATTACCGCAAAACAGTCCGCCAAAAGCGAATTTTTTTGGGGATTTCGTAGTTTTTGCGTAAAAACCTAACAAGAGTGACGGCAGGGTTACGGATTTTAAATAGGGAATTGTTTGGGTTAAAATAACATTACCGCTCGGTAAAGATTTAATTATTATACTGTCGGCGTTAAAATCTTTTGCAGTAAAAAAAGCGAAAAATATTACCGCCGTAACCGAAAAAATTCCCAACAAAACCGAAAATTTAAAAAGCATAAGGTCACTTGCCGCAGCGAAAACCAAAACCGCAAAAACAAGGGGTAAAAGTATTAAAATTTTGGGTGTGTTTCGCAGTAAAGTTTGGCTTATAAACTCTAAAAGTTCTAAAAATGCGTCAGCCCCCGCCCAAAAGGAGAGTAAAACCGCCAAAAAGAGCAAAGGTCGGCTTAAATCAAGAGTAAAAACAAAAAGGCACAAAACATTTAAAACAATAAAGGAAAGCAAAAACCCTAAAAAGGTATATTTGTCAGCCCCACGGTACGGCAACCCTATTACCGAATTACCCAAAATAAAAAGGGCGGAAAGAAAAATAAAATGGGGTGCGAAGTTAGGTGTTTTAGTAGTTTTCAAGGTAATACCCCTCTGAAAGCGGCTGGATTTTCGGCAAAGTCGCCTTTCCTCCTTGTGCTATAATTTCAAAAAAGCGGTTTTTAAAACTAACATTTTTGTTTTCGCCGTACTGCTTAATTACTCCCATAATATCGTACCCTACCGATATGGTGGAAACCGGTTTGTTTGAAAGCAAACTTTTTGCGTTTTCGGTTTCCACCAAAAGCACCGAAAGGGTGATATCGGGTTCTTTAAAACAAAAATCGTAAATGCCTTTTAACTGCCTTTCGGTTACACTTTGCCCTATAACCAACACCCCGCAATGCGAAAGCAAATAACCCTGGGTACATTTTCTGCTTAAATTTTTTACACATTCTTCCACCGTTTCGCCCTGCACCTCAATTATTTTCAATTCTTCGCTTTGGGTTTCGGAATTTATTATTACCGCCTCAAAACAGGTGTTAAGCATACCGCCGTTATTATCAAACCCTATAGCCGAAATTAAATATTCGGGTTCTGTTTTTTGGCAGCCGCAAAAACACAAAAAGATCGGCAGAACAAGTAATATTTTTTTCACTTTTTATTCCTCATTCTCACAAGATTTTTGTTAAAAAGCGGGCGGTCTTTCATACTGTACCAGGGAGCACGAAAAACAGTGTCCTTTAAGGTTTGAAATTTTAAGTTGGTTAGTGATACCGTGCAGTCTGTACCGAAAGATTTGAGTGACAGTATATATGAAAGCAAAACACCCATTCCCACAATAATTCCCCACAACCCCGTGAGAGAAGCGACAATTACAAATAAAAGCCGCAAATAAAACACCGCCGTTTTAAGTCGGGGCAACATTAACCCTGCAATACCGCCTATTGCCACCACTATTAAAATAGGGGTGCTTATTATTCCGGCATCCACCGCCGCCTGACCTACCACAAGACCGCCTACAATGCTTATTGCGTGACCTAAATTTTGCGAAGTTCTTACCCCTGCCTCTTTTAAAATTTCAAACACCAAAATCATTAAAAGGGTTTCTGAAAAAGGCGAAAACGGCACACCGGCACGGAGTTTTGTTACGCTTATTGCAAAGGATGTCGGCAACAGTTCTTTATGAAAGGTTAAAAGTGCTACAAAGCCCGCAGGCACGAAAATTGTTATAAAAAAACACAAATACCGCAAAAATCGCCCAATCGAGCCGTAAAAATAGTTTTGGTAGTAGTCCTCGTCTGACTGAAAATTTTCCGAAAACAGATAAGGAACGGTTGCAACCACGGGTGTACCGTCCACCATAATGGCAATCCGTCCCTCCAAAAGTTTGGCGGCTACCACGTCGGGGCGTTCGGTTGTTCCGCTTGTCTTAAAGAGTGAATGTTTGTTGTCCCTTATTTGCTCTGTAATGTAGTTTACATCTAAAATTCCGTCTATATCTATTTGGCTTATTCTTTTCTTTATTTTCTCAACCGTGTTTCGGTCTGCGAGCGACCCTAAATAGCAAACATAAACCTTTGTGGCGGTTCTTCTGCCTACCTTTTGCATTTCTACGCACAGGTCGGGGGTTATAAGTTTACGTTTAAGCATTGCAAGATTGTGTAATGCCGCCTCTTCGAAACCCTCTCTCGGTCCGCTTAAAATCCGTTCGTCGGCGGGCTCGGAAATACCTCTTGTGTCCCACCCTTTTACGTCAAGCAAAAGGGCGGTTTTGCTTTTGTCAATTAAAAGCACCGCTTCGCCGTAAAGAATGCCGTCTAATATCTCTGCAACACTTTTCACTTTCTTAACATCGTTCGCAAAGAGTATCTGTTCCGAAACAAAGTCGGCAATATTTTGCTTGACGTTCGCTTTATCCACCGTTATAAGCGGTTTTATTACCGATTCGTTTATCTGTTCGGAATTCACCATTCCGTCCATATAAATAAGCGCACAGTCAAAACTTTCGGTATTGGTTACGCTAATTTTCTTAACCCGCAAAATTGTGTCCTTTTTAAATATGTTTTTAAAAAGATTTATGTCTTCTGTCAAATTACCGCTTAAAAAACTTTCTTCGTAGTCCGCATTGTTGCCCGACATTTTTTACCACCTCTTTTTGATAGTTTGCGGTGTTACGGCAAAAAAATACCCAAAGAAATGTAACTTTCTTCGGGCTGTCTCTTATACACATCTGACGCTGCCGACGATACTCCTTGTG
>CAMFZK010000138.1 GCA_946006915.1 uncultured Clostridia bacterium | reverse complement strand
ACCCCGCTGGGCGAGGGTTCTATTGGGGTTATAAGAATTTCGGGCGATAAAGCCATTGAAACTGCCGATAAGGTTTTTTCTTCCTTTTCGGGAAAAACTTTAAGCCAATTAAGCGGTTATTCGGCACTTTACGGCGAAATTATGGATAACGGTACAATCATTGACGATGCGGTAGCACTTGTTTTTCGTGAGCCGAAAAGTTATACCGGAGAAGACGTGGTGGAAATTTCCATTCACGGCGGAACGCTTATGTTAAAGACGGTTTTGCGTTTAATTTTGCAAAACGGTGCTTTTGCCGCCGAACCCGGTGAATTTACCAAACGTGCCTTTTTAAACGGCAAATTAGATTTAACAAAAGCTGAAAGTATTATGGGACTTATCAGCGCCAGAAGTGAATCGGAATTACGGCTTTCACGTGCGGCGCATATCGGCGGAGTTTCCAAAAAAATTGAAAAAATCGAAAGTGATTTAGTATCGGCTGACGCATCTATTGCCGCATATTCCGACTATCCCGATGAGGATATAGAGGGGCTTGATTACGATAACTTCCTCAATATGTTAAATTCCGCTAAAGCTGAAATCGAAAATATGCTTTCAACCTATGATGCCGGCAGAATTTTGCGAGAGGGTATTGAAACCGTAATTGTAGGCAAACCGAATGTTGGCAAATCTACCTTAATGAATATGTTAAGCGGTGCGGAACGCTCTATTGTAACCGATATTGCAGGTACAACACGTGATGTTATTGAAGATACGGTTGTGGTTAACGATATAACCTTGCGTCTTGCGGATACTGCGGGTATTCGCAACACAAACGACACGGTGGAAAGCATAGGTGTTGAAAAAGCAAAAGAGAGAATTGATACCGCCGAACTGGTACTTGCGGTGTTTGACGGTACAAACGTGCTTGATAAAGAAGATTTTGAACTGATAGAAAGTATCAAAGATAAAAACACTATTATAATAATCAACAAAACCGATGTTGAAAATAAAATTGATATATCGGCATTTGGAAATTTAAAGGTTGTGGAAATTTCCGCAAAATTAAAAACAGGGTACCAAGAATTGGCGACCTCAATTGCCGAAATTTCGGGCACTGCTAATTTAAGTCCCGACAGTGCGGTGCTGATAGGCGAACGCCAACGTGCCTGTGCCGAACGTGCGCTTGACGGCGTAAACGAAGCAATTTTTGCTTTGGAAAGCGGACAAACTATGGATGCGGTGGGAGTTTGTGTGGACGATGCTTTGGCGGCACTTTTTGAACTGACCGGCAAACGTGTAACCAACCAAGTGACCGACGAAATATTCAGAAAATTCTGCGTTGGTAAATAATAAGTATAATAAAACCGTTTCTAAAATTCGGCAGAAGTGTTTAATGCTTTTGCCGAATTTTTTATGTCTTTTGGAACAAATTGTTAAGAAAATGTTAATAGTCAGGAAAAGTCAAAAAAATTTTATAAAAACTATTGACAATTGGGAAAAACAGGTTATAATAATAATCGTTAGCACTCAAGGTGTTAGAGTGCTAAAAACGAAACGGGGTGACAAAAATAGAGTTAACTCCAAGAAAAAAGCAAGTTTTAAAAGCCATTGTAAGGGCATATTTGGAAACGGGCGAGCCGATTGGTTCTAAAATCTTAACCGGTCTTATAGAAAACGCACCCTCCTCCGCAACCCTTCGCAATGAAATGAGCGAACTTTCGCAAATGGGACTTTTAGAACAACCGCATACCTCTGCGGGAAGGATTCCCACAAATGACGGTCTTAAGCTTTACATTAAAAACCTAATGCCCGATTTGGAAATAGGTAAAAGCGAAAAGGAATTTATAGACAATGCGTTCGAGGGTATAAACGACATACCCGAAAAACTGCCTGCCGCTGCGGGGAAAATTATTTCCGATTTAACGGGACTTCCGGTTATAACCTGTTTAATAACCGAAGACACCACGGCGATAAAAAAGGTAGAAATATTGCCTATCAGCCGAAATTCGGTAATGTTGCTTATAATCACTAATGACGGAAGAACCCGAAACCGCATATTAAGAATAGGTAACGATTTCAATTCCGATTTATTGGAAAGGTTTAAACATATTACCGAATCGAAAATAAACCGCAAGCCGTTAAACGAATTAACTTTGGGCTTTATGCAGGGTTTAATAGCGTCGCTCGGTGTAGATTCGCTTAAACTTATGCCGCTTTTTACCGCAGTTTATGAAACGGTGAATGAAATTGAAAATACTACGGTTGATTTAAGCGGAATGTCACGGCTTTATAACGTCTGCGGAAGTGAAGAAACGGCGGATAAAATTGTCTCACTTGTAAAACGGCGTGACCCGATAATTTCACTTTTGTCGCAAATCGACGACCAAAGCGTGGTTTTCGGTGCGGATACGGGATACAGGGAATTAAGCGCCGATTCGATTGTAGCCGCAAAGTTTAACGCCGCCGATAAATACAAGGGCTATATTGCCGTAATAGGTCCTAACCGGCTTTCCTACGACAAGGTGATACCGAGTATAAAATATACTGCCGAAAAGTTGGCGCAAGTCATCGCACAGGCACAAAAAGATATGGAGGATTGATTTCGTGGCGGAAACAGAAGTAAAAAACGAAACTGCCGAAAAGGCAAAACCCGAAAAAAAGAAAAGTAAAAAAGATTTGGAAATTGAAACTTTAAAGCAGGAACTGGAGCAAAAAAACGATTTGCTTTTACGCACCGCCGCCGAGTTTGACAATTTCAAAAAACGTACCGAACGTGAAAAAACCACGGTTGCCGAATTTGCAAAAGCGGGTTTAATTAAACAACTTTTGCCAATACTTGATAATATCGACCGAGCCGCCGCAACAGACAAAGAAAATCCCGATTATATTAAGGGAATTGAAATGATTGTAAAGCAGTTCCAAGGTATTGCAGCTAATTTGGGTATTGTGGAAATAGCGTCCGCAGGTGATACATTTAACCCCGAACTTCACGAAGCAGTAATGCACATAGCTGTCTCTTATACACATCTGACGCTGCCGACGATACTCCTTGTG
>CAMFZK010000137.1 GCA_946006915.1 uncultured Clostridia bacterium | reverse complement strand
GTTTGGAAAAGACATAAGCAAAAAAAGGCAAAATAATTTATTAAAAATAACCCCCTTAGGACTTTGCCTGGGGCGATATAAGGTATTTTAGAAATGACAGTGTAACCTCAGTAAAACGGGGTTACACCTTTTTATTATCTTACAAAAGGAAAAACAGTTAATCTTTGAACTTCTCAAAATCCCACTTCCCAAAAATGAAAATTTATTGATTTTGGGAAGTGGATGTGGTATAATAACTTTGCGAGGTGTTTTCCATGAAACTGATCGAAAGAAAACAATATTTAGATAAAATGATAAACATTATCGGAACTCCCGATATTAAAGTGCTGACGGGTGTAAGACGTTCAGGTAAATCGAAACTATTGGAAGCTTTCAAAGCTTATGTGCAGAAAAACATTCCTAACGCTAATATTATTCACATCAATTTTAATCTGTCTAAATATGATAATCTCAAAGAATACACGACTCTTAACAATTATATCGAAAGCAATTACGCAGAGGAAAAGGAAAATTTTGTTTTAATTGACGAAATTCAAATGTGCGATAACTTTGAACTGAGCATAAACAATTTGCACGCAACTGAAATGTATGATATTTATATCACCGGCTCAAATGCTTTCTTGCTCAGTTCAGATTTAGCAACTCTGTTTACCGGCAGAACCTTTGAAATTAAAGTATATCCGTTTTCCTTTGCCGAGTACGTTAGTTATTTTGGACTTACTGATAAATATACTGCTTTCGATAGCTATATGCTTGAAGGCGGTATGTCCGGTTCGTATCTGTATAAAGAACAGGAAGATAAATTTGATTATATTGAAAATGTTTTTGATACTTTGATTTTAAGGGACATAAGACAAAAATATAAAATAAAAAATCCTGCTTTGATGGACAGAATTTCGGGGTTTTTAATGGATAATGTATCTAACTTAACTTCTGCAAGAAGTATCACAGATACACTCACATCAAATAAAGAAAAAATCAATCATAAAACTGTTGGTAATTATCTTCAGTATCTTTGTAACGCTTTTGCTTTCTATAAGTTCCGCAGATATGATATTAAAGGCAGAAAGTATCTAACAACTAACGATAAGTATTATTTGAGTGACCATACCTTTCGTTATGCCAAACTCGGCACAAAAAACTTGGATAGCGGCAGGGTGATTGAAAATATCGTTGCAATGGAATTGCTAAGACGCGGCTATGAAGTTTATGTCGGTGTATTGTATAAAAAAGAGATCGACTTTGTGGCACTTAAAAGAAGTGAGAAGATTTATATTCAAGTTTCGGATAATATAACTCTGCCCGAAACATTCAAACGAGAAGTAGAGCCCCTGCTTAAAATTAAAGATGCCTATCCAAAAATGATAATAGCACGAACCAGAAACCCGGAATACCAATATGAGGGTGTTAAAATTGTTGATGTAGCAGATTGGCTGCTTGACAAATAGCTATTTCCCAAAAATGAAAAAATTTAAGTTTTGGATAACAAAGTTATTTTATTGGGGTACGGTTTCGTCCCTATTTATTGCCTCTCCGCTTTGGGTTGTTTGGAAAAGACATAAGCAAAAAAAGGCAAAATAATTTATTAAAAATAACCCCCCTTAGGACTTTGCCCTAAGGGGGTATCAGTTTGTAGAAAAGTGTATTTATTTACGTTCTCTTTTATTATACGGAATGTATTTAACCCTGCGTTTTTTAAAGTGTGCATAGTTTAGTTTAATGAAAAGAATTATAAACACCAAAACCACTATTGCAATAACGCCGTAAAACAGTTTCATATAAATACTTGTAAAGAAATTTTTAACTGCCGTTGCAAAAATCAGCAAACCGCTGGCTTTAATGTCACTTCCAGCAACTAAATCCACCGTACCTATAACCTTTTCGGCATAGGTAATTTCCGCTTTGCCCAAAACGTCACCCTTTTTAATGGGCGCTTTTGCGGTTTTTGAATTAAATTTTGTGGTTACCACAACGGTGGAATCGTCGGCATCGTTTGGTAAAATTGCTTTAAACGGCTCTTTAAAATAAAGGGGAACAAAATCGGTTTCAAGCGAATATTCAAGCGGAATTTCACAAACCGGCTCGTTCGACTTTGCAATTTCTTTAAAGGAAAAATTGCTGAACGCCCAACGGTACAATTCACGGCTTTCTTCGAATTCATGGCGTTTATTTAGGTCATTAGGGCAGTTCATAAGTATGCACATATAGTTATATCCGTTAAGCGATGCGGTACTTACAAGGCATCTTCCTGCCGCTTCGGTATAACCGGTTTTAACACCGCCTGCGGGTTTGTAGTAGTAATTTGTGGTGCGGTCAAGCAAAAAGTTTGTGGTGGAAAGGGTGCGTGTAGTCCCCTTTACGGTTTGCACCTTGTAACGGTCTTTAGAAGTTACGGTTTTAAAAATATCATACTGCAAAGCGTATTTTGTCAATGTGTAAATATCCCGCACGGTGGTGTAGGTTTCCTCCTCGTGAAGACCCACAGGGTTGGAATAGTGGGTACCTTTCAGTCCCAGTTGGTCGGCTTTGCTGTTCATCATATCAACAAAATTATCAACCGTACCGCCGTAAACGGTGGATGCCAAATAGGTAATATCCCCGTAAGAAGAAACAAGCACCATATAAAGCATATCAAGTTGGGTAAATTCTTCACCCTCGGTTAAAAGGGAAACGGCCAGTCCCGTGCCAAGCACCATATCAAGAATTTCTTTTGTAAGGGTTACTTTAGCATCGGGATTCCATTTGTCGCTCTCTATCATAAGCAGAGCCGTCATAATTTTAGTGATAGAGGCAGGGTAAACCTTTTTGTCTATATTGTTTTGGTATAAAATTTCTCCCGTATCCAAGGATACAAGCATACCTGCCTTTGCGGTAATTTCAAAACTCGTAACCTCGTAAGCAGAGGCGGTGATGGGCGTAAAAACGCAAAAACTTAAAATTAAAACCGCAAAAAATACGGAAAATATTCTTTTTAGCATAGAAATCTCCCTTAAAATGTTGTATAATAGATTTGTTATATAACTGTCTCTTATACACATCTC
>CAMFZK010000136.1 GCA_946006915.1 uncultured Clostridia bacterium | reverse complement strand
CGTCAGATGTGTATAAGAGACAGTATTATTACAATTCTGTTAGTCGCATTGGTATGCGGTGCTTCTACATTCGTTTATTACAATTTTTTAGTTCAAGAAAAATACGCCGCAACCGGTTCGGTAATGGTAACAAACGGTGCTATACTCCAGGGAGGCGAATCTTCAGGGCCTGTTAAGGGTTCGGATATTTCCGCCTCAATCTATCTGTTACCCACCGTAAAAGATATACTTTCCAGCAACGATATTTACAAAATGCTGGCAAACGAACTCGGCGGGAAATATTCATATTCGGCACTTAAAAGTTTTTCAAGGATAAGCAGCCGTGATGAAAATTCGTTATTTATTGATGTGCGTTTTGAAACCAACAGTAAATCCGAATCGGTGCTGATTACTAACACATTTTTAAAATTAGTGCCTGAATACATTGCTGAATTCATACCTAATTCTTCCTCAACCAGAGTAACAATGGCGGACGGTGCGGCTAAAACCTATCCCAACACACTGTCGTATACTGTTTTAGCGGCGTTAGCCGGTGCTGCTTTGTGCTATGCGGTTGTTTTCTTAATTTCTTTAAACAATGCTACCATTGAAAACGAAGAAGATTTATTATCCTGCTATGACCTTACTGTTTTAGGAAATGTGCCGGATTTCACCAAAGCACAGTCAAAAAAATATGATAAATATACTTATAAAAAGGGGTAAATCAAATGGCAAAAATTATGAATAATTCAGAAAAAAACGTAGTATCCAATCTTAACACAAAAACCCCTTTTTTTATAGTTGAATCATACAAAAACATACGCACAAACATTATTTCCCTTTTAAATAAAAACGGCGGTAATGTTTTAGCCATTACAAGTCCGAATGCAGGTGAGGGTAAATCTACAACCGCTATCAATGTTGCAATAACTTTATCACAACTCAATAAAAAAGTCGTTTTACTCGATGCGGATTTGCGCCGTCCTTCAATGAACAAACGGCTTAAGATTGATGCCGAAATCGGTTGTGTTGATTATCTTTGCGATAAAAATAAAATAGATGATATAATTGTTCATTACAACAATTATTTAGATGTTATTACGTCCGGTTCAAAGGCGAAAAATCCTTCCGAACTATTCAGCGGTCATAGATTTGAAACATTACTTGGCGAATTAAGAGAGCGTTATGATTATGTGGTAGTTGATACACCACCTATCAATCCCGTATCTGATTCCCTTATTATTTCCCAAAAATGTGACGCACTTTTTATGGTGGTACGTTCAGGTGTAACTACTTACTACTCGTTTAACAAAGCGTACGATGCACTCAAGGTTTTAGATGTTGACATTTCCGGTGTGATAATTAACGGCACAGGTGCTAACACATCTCATTCGTACAAATATAAAAACAAAAATTCACAATACTATAAATATTAAAAAGGGCGGGATATTTTATATCCCCCTTTTTTATACGGTGACCAATTTATGTTAGACATTCATTCTCATATTTTACCCGCAGTTGATGACGGTGCGAAAACAACCGAAGAATCTATAGCAATACTCGAAGAAATGTACCGCCAAGGTATAACTGATGTTATAGCAACACCGCACTTTTATCCGCATGCACATAATCTTGAAGATTTTATTACTATAACACGCAAGGCGTTTTCTTTATTAAAAGAAAACACAAAAGCAAAAAAAGTTCCTAATATTTTTTTAGGTTGCGAAATATTATATTATAGCGGAATAAGCAAATCATCCGAATTAAAGCACTTCACATTAAACGGTTCTTGTTTTCTTCTTTTGGAATTAACGCCGGGTTTGATAAATGATGATTTATTTGACGAATTGTTATATTTAAAAGAAGAACGAAAAATCATACCAATAATTGCCCATATAGAGCGTTACAAAACCGCAAAAAAATATAAAAAGTTTATTAAATTTGTTAAAGATAACGGTATACTAACCCAAGTAAACGCAACTTCATTTTTAATTAAAGATTATTCTAAAACGCTTGATAAACTCTTTGCCGAAAATGCCGTAACCTTTATCGGAACAGACAGTCATTCGATGGATAAACGTCCCCCGTTTATGGACATTGCTTTAGAAAAAATTGCCCAAAAATACGGCAATGAAATAAAAGAAAAACTAATTGAAAATGCAAATAAACTATATCTTGACATAACAGGTAAGGAAAACTTTAATGAAATCCAATAACCTTAATATAAACAAAAACGGCGAACTTTTGTATATTACATTCCCGAAACTCAAAAAAACGGGAATTGTAAACCACCTGTTCTCTACCCGTCTCGGCGGAGTAAGTGACGGGCAGTACAAAAGTATGAATTTAAGTTTTAACAACGGCGATACACGGGAAAATGTGCTTAAAAATTACGAAATTCTGTGCAACGAAATCGGTACTGATATTAAAAACCTTGTTTTAAGCCGTCAAACCCATACCGATAATATTAAAATTGTTGATGAGTCCCACCGTGGAACGGGAATTTTTAAGGACTCTTTTTCCGATATTGACGGACTGATTACAAATAAACCAAAGGTAGCCCTTGTAACCCAATATGCCGACTGCACTCCCCTTCTGTTTTGCGACCCTGTCAAAAAGATAATTGCAACCTCTCATTCCGGATGGCGGGGTACTGTAAAAGAAATCGGCAAAAAGACGGTAGAAAAAATGGTTTCGAATTTCGGTTCAAATCCTAATGACATTATCGCCTGTATAGGTCCTTGTATCAGCAGTTGCTGTTACGAGGTTGACACACCCGTTTATAACGAATTTAAAAAACTTTCCTACCTTCAACTCGGTAAAATTTTTACCGAAAAAGGCGGCGGTAAGTATATGCTCGATTTAGCGGAGGCAAATAAACAAATTTTAATTAACGCAGGTATTAACCAAAAAAATATGGACATTTCGGACATTTGTACCTGTTGCAACAAAAACGAACTTCATTCCCACAGAGCAACCGACGGAAAACGGGGCAATTTAGCGGCTATAATTGAATTAAAATAACAAAACCTCACGGGCAAACCGTGGGGTTTTGCTTTTGTAAATCTAAAAAGTTAATAAATAGTAAATAATCTGTTATAAATGTTGTATTTATAGTATTAAAG
>CAMFZK010000135.1 GCA_946006915.1 uncultured Clostridia bacterium | reverse complement strand
CCCTTCCTGCTTAACCGTACCGAAAAGACGCATTATTTCACGCTTGTGCATTAAAAGTTTTCTGTCCCTTGCGGGGGGTTTGTTAAACCTGTTGCCGTGTTCGTAGGGGCTAATGTGCATTTGCTTAATAATCATTTCGCCGTTTTCTATATTGCACCAAGCGTCCTTTAAATTAACCCCTCCGGCACGGATAGACTTAATTTCGGTTCCCGAAAGGGCAATTCCGCATTCAAAACTTTCAACCACAAAATATTCGTGAAACGCTTTTTTGTTTGTTGTTATTGTTTTTGTATTTTCCACAAAAATTCCCCTTTCTTAAATATTATACACCGAAAGTACGGCGAAAAACGTCGAAAGAAAAACGCCTTTGCGAGAATGTGCAAAGGCGTAAGTTCCAAAGTAATCTTATGTAAGATTATTCTTCAACGATAGCGTCAACCGGACATCCGGCTGCACAAGCACCGCATTCACAGCACTTCTCTGCATCAATTACATGTTGTTCTGCACCTTCGGTTATTGCATCGCAAGGGCAACCTGCTGCACAAGCACCGCAGTTAATGCAAGCATCGGTAATACGAAAAGCCATTAAAAACACCTCCATACCTTTTCTAATACTATTTTAACATAATACTTTAAAAAATCAAGAAAAATTTATTTCCTATTCCTCGGTTTGTTTGCGTTTTTTGCCGTGAGATACTAATTTAACATCATCTCTGTGTACTTTTATCGGAATAGTATCACTGTCAATCGGTTTAACATAAAGGTTTCCCGTAATAATGTTAACATCTACAACTGTTGCAAGACCATCCTTTGTTTTTACAGTAGCACCCACGTGCGGGGTAAAGGAATTTAGGTATTCGTAAGCGTCATCTTCGTATTTTAAGCAACACATAAGCCGACCGCAACTGCCCGAAATTTTAGTGGGATTAAGGGATAACCCTTGCTCTTTTGCCATTTTAATGGAAACGGGTTCAAAATCATTTAAAAATTGTTTGCAACAGTAAGGTCTTCCGCAAATTCCAATACCGCCAAGCATTTTTGCTTCGTCCCTTACACCTATTTGGCGAAGTTCAATTCTTGTGTGGAATTTTGCCGCCAAATCTTTAACCAATTCACGGAAATCCACCCTACCTTCGGAAGTGAAGAAAAATACAATCTTTCCGCCGTCAAAAGAATATTCAACCTCCACAAGTTTCATATCCAATTTATGTTCGGCGATAAGTTTTTCGCAAAGCGCAAACGCCTCTTTTTCTTTTTTCTTGTTGTCTTCAAGTTTTTTATAGTCCTTTTCGCCCGCAAAACGAACCATCTTTTTAAGTGGTTTTACCACATTTTCGTCTTCCACGTTATGGTTTGCTTCAAAAACTGTGCCGAATTCGTTGCCGTTTTGGGTTTCAACAATCACCTTGTCGCCAACCTTGACGTTTTTCCCTGCGGGGGAAAAATAATATGCTCTTCCGGTTTCTTTAAATTTAACCGATATAACTTCTGTCATTCTTTCCTCCAAAAATTTGTGATGCTTTGCAGGTTAAACTGCAAAACAAAAGATTTAAATTTATGTTAGTAATAAGTTTTTGCTCGTATTCCGGCAGTAGGTTATACACTTCGGTAAGCGGTTTTGCAAAATAACTGCCGGTATCTTTTTTAATTCTTTGCACTACCGAATATTTAAGGTCTTTTATAAATTTATCGGCAGCAATTCGGTTTTTTTCAAACTTTGAAACCGCAGTCAGCATACCCAAACTGTCATTTTTAAGCATTGCGTTTAAAAATTCGTTGGCGGCAATTTCGGTTTCTGTACCCAATTCGCCTTTTAAAATTTCAACCGCTTTGCCGATATTATTCTGCGAACTTTTAAGTGCTTCTTCTATTAAATCCGGTTCGTATTGGGTATTACGGCTTAAATACTCTACCCCTTTTAAAAATTCGGGGGCGGTAAGTCCCAAAACGACACAACGTGAAATTATAGTATCAAGCATTGCCGCTTTGCTTTCGGCAATTAGAATAAACATTACCGTTCTGGGCGGTTCTTCCAAAACCTTTAAAAGTGCATTTTGCGATTCCGAGTTCATAGTATCCGCACAGTCGATAATAAACACCCTTTTGCCTGCTTGGTGGGGTTTTATATATGCCTCCTGCCGTAAATCCCTTATTTGTTTTACCGCAATATTCTTTTTACCTTCAAGCGGGGAAATAACCGTAATATCGGGGTGGGAATTTGCAGTAAACAATTTGCAGTTATTACAAATTCCGCAAGGCGGGTTTTGACCGGCGCATACAGCGGAATTAGCCAAAAAGTTTGCTAAAGTATGTTTGCCTGTTCCATAGTCCCCCTCTATTAAAATTGCGTGGGGAATTCGTTTTTGAAAGACAAAATTTTCAACCGAAAGACGGATTTTTTCATTTCCGATAAGCGGAAAAATCATAACACAAAGCCAACCTTTTTCATTGCTTTAAAATAGGTTTTACGGGCAACATATTCGGCTTTTTCCGCACCCTCTTTGTAAAGTTTTTCCAAACCGCTCTTATCCTTAATAATCTCATCATAAGCGGATTTAATGGGTGATAATGTGTCTGCAACAGTTTCGCCCACGGCAAGTTTAAAATCGCCGTAACCCTTGCCTTCAAATTCCTTTTCAATCTCAGTAACAGATTTACCCGTAACTGCGGAATAGATGGTAATAAGGTTGGAAATACCGGGTTTTTCTTCGCTGAATTTTACAACTGCTTCGGAATCGGTAACCGCACGTTTGAATTTGCGGATAATATCGTCCCTGTTATCAAGTATTGCTACCCAAGAATTTAAATTTTCGTCCGACTTAGACATCTTTTTAGACGGGTCTTGAAGTGACATTACACGGGCGCCTGTTTTGGGAATATAAGCGTCAGGCACGGTGAAAACATCGCCGTACAGATTATTAAAGCGAATGGCAATATCCCTTGCAATTTCAAGGTGTTGTTTTTGGTCTGCACCTACGGGTACTAAATCGGGTTTGTAAAGTAAAATATCCGCCGCCATAAGCACGGGGTAGGAAAACAAACCGACATTAACATTATTAGCGTGTTTTGCCGATTTATCTTTAAATTGCGTCATTCTGGCCATTTCGCCAAACTGGGTATTGCA
>CAMFZK010000134.1 GCA_946006915.1 uncultured Clostridia bacterium | reverse complement strand
ACAAAAAACAAATTCGGCAAAAGCAAAATTACACGCTTTTGCCGAATTTGTTTATTTGTTGTTGAAAAGTTAATCGTTAGCGATAGAATCTTTTCTGAAGAGCAGGGAAATGCACCAAATGCCGGCAAGAGCAATTACGGTGTAGATAATTCTGCTTATAATTGCAGTACTGCCGCCGAAAGCCCAGGCAACAAGGTCAAAACTGAAAAGCCCTACAAGTCCCCAGTTAAGTGCGCCGATTATTACAAGAATTAAGCAAATTTTGTCAAACATTTTATTTCAACTCCTTTGGTTAATAATAGCATTAACCGGAAAGAAAAAAATATTCAAAAAATTAACCAAAATCCATAATATTGTTCATATCGTAAAGTCCGCTTGGCTTATTTACAAGAAATTTTGCGGCACGTAAAGCACCTACTGCAAAGACTTCTTTGGAAAGCGCTTGGTGGGAAAGGGTAATAACCTCGTCCCTGCCGGCAAAAATAACGTCATGCTCGCCTACAATAGTGCCGCCGCGAACCGAATGAATACCGATTTCGTTTTTAGGGCGCTTGTTGCGCTTTGAATGGCGGTCGTATTCGTAATTCAAACTGTCGTCAAACTCTTTGTTTATAGCGTTTGCAAGCATAATAGCAGTACCTGAAGGTGCGTCGATTTTTTGGTTGTGGTGTTTTTCAATAATTTCAATATCAAAATCCCCACCCAATATTTTAGATGCCTTTTGTGCTAACGAACAAAGCAAATTAACCCCTATCGACATATTAAAGGTAAAGAAAATGGGAATAAATTTTGAAAATTCTTTGATTTTTTCTATTTGCTCTCCTGAATATCCCGTTGTTGCAAGTACAACCGGCATATTTTTTTGCTTTGCGTAGTTTAAAATACCGTCAAGCAAAGAAATGTGGGAAAAATCAATAATAACATCGGCATCCACATTTATATCCTTAAAGTCAGAAAAAACGGGGTAATCTTTGCCGGTGTTAATTTTGTCAACACCGGCTACTATTTTAATTTGTCCGTCATTGTTTGCGCAGTTTGTAATGTTGCCGCCCATTTTACCGCAGCAACCTACAAGTATTGCTTTTATCATTATTTCACATCCAATAGTTTTAATTCTTTTAGCATTTGTTTTAATTTTTCTATTTTGGTTTTATCCATTTGGTACAACGGCAGTCGGCACGGACCGACGTCGTAACCCAGTAAATTCATAGCGGTTTTTATAGGAACCGGGTTAACGTCCGAAAACAGGGCATTTATAAGCCCGGTATATTTAATCTGCATTTCGCTTGCTTTTTTTGTATTACCCTTTAAATACTCCGCACAGATATTGTGGGTTTCAAGGGGCAAAATGTTAGATAAAACCGAAATGACACCTATACCGCCTAACGAAAGTATAGGAACAATTTGGTCATCGTTACCCGAATAAATGTCTAAATCGTCACCGCAAAGATATTTTGTTTTGGCAATTTTAGAAATATTGCCCGATGCTTCTTTAGTGGCGATAATATTCGGGTGTTTGGATAATTCCTTATAAGTTTCGGGTTCAATGTCCACCCCCGTGCGGGAGGGAACATTGTATAGAATTATCGGTTTCTTTACACGGTCGGCAATGTAGTTGTAATGTGCAATAAGTCCCGCTTGAGAGGTCTTATTGTAATAGGGGGTAACCATTAAAAATGCGTCTGCTCCCATTTTTTCGGCATCGTTACACAGTTCTACTGAATAGACCGTGTCATTACTTCCCGTACCTGCAATAATAGGTATTCGTTTATTTGCTGATTTTGCTGCAACTTCTATTACTTTTAAGTGTTCATCGTACCGTAATGTTGACTTTTCGCCCGTTGTTCCGCAAATTACAAGGGAATCAATACCGCTTTCAATTTGGTTGTTTACAAGTGTTTCCAAACGGCTGTAATTAACACTGCCGTCTTGGTTCATCGGGGTTATAAGTGCGGTTGCGGCACCTTTAAAAATTTTTGTTTTCACAAAATCACTCCCAAAAAAGTATTAGTCCATATAACCTTTGGCGCAAAGTAATTCAGCGAGTAACACAGCACCTCCTGCGGCACCCCTTAGTGTGTTGTGGGAAAGACATACGAATTTATAATCGTACTGACTGTCTTCACGAAGACGACCTACCGAAATTGCCATACCGCCTTCTTTGTCACGGCAAAGTTTGGTTTGGGGCATATTGTCTTCGGTGAAGTAGTTAAGGAATTGTTTGGGTGCGTGGGGAAGTTCCAATTCTTGGGGTGCACCGGCAAAGTTTTCCCATTCTTTTAATATTTCTTCTTTAGAAGGTTTATTCTTAAATGTTACGAAAACTGCTGCCATATGACCGTCCGACACGGGAACACGCAGGCATTGTGCGGTAAATTTAGGGGAAGTGGCGGGAACAATTTCGCCGTTTTCAACCTTACCCCAAATTTTAAGCGGTTCTTTTTCGCTTTTTTCTTCCTCGCCGCCGATAAAGGGGATAACGTTATCCACCATTTCGGGCCATCGTTGGAAGGTTTTGCCTGCACCCGAAATTGCTTGGTAGGTACAAACCAACACTTTATCAATACCGAATTTATCAAGCGGATACAGTGCGGGTACATAACTTTGAAGTGAACAGTTGGATTTAACCGCAACAAAGCCCTTTTTAGTGCCGAGACGCTTTCTTTGAGCGTGTATAACTTCTGCGTGGTCGCCGTTGATTTCGGGAATAATCATCGGTACATCGGGAGTAAATCTGTGTGCCGAGTTGTTGGAAACAACGGGACATTCGTGTTTTGCGTATTCTTCTTCAAGGGCTTTGATTTCGTCCTTTTTCATATCAACGGCACAGAATACAAAATCAACCTTTGAAACTATGGTTTCAATATCCTTTACCGCATCGTAAATAACCACATCTTTTAGATTTTCGGGCATTTCGGTTGTCATTGCCCAACGGTTGCCAACGGCTTCTTTATAAGTTTTGCCGGCACTTCTTTCACTTGCGGCAAGTGCGGTTACATTAAACCACGGGTGGTCCGCCAAAAGTAAAGAAAAGCGTTGACCGACCATACCGGTAGCACCGATAATGCCAACATTGTATTTTTTCATAATTAACATCCTTTCAAGAAATAAATTTAGACTTGATATATATC
>CAMFZK010000133.1 GCA_946006915.1 uncultured Clostridia bacterium | reverse complement strand
TGGTTTCCGACCAGTTTGACGGCATTTCGGCAATGCTTAATGATTTGGCTAAAGATTTTGAAATTCAGGAAAGGTTTGATAATTCCGCCGCCGAAAATGCCGCAGCCGCACTTAAAAATTTGAACATTCATATAGACGAATGTTGCTCTAGGGTGGACAAGTACGGCAGAATGTCGATAGAACTTAAACTTAAAAAAACACCCGAACTTGTTATAAACAAATTCGAGGTTATGAAAGCGGTTTCCATTTGTTGCGAAAGGGACTTCGACCCGCCTGTTGTAAGTGAAGTAGGCGGTGATGTTTACATTGTTTTAAACGAACACTCGGACATTACGGTGGACTTTGGCGTAAGTCAGTCAAGCGCAAACAACAACTCTATGTGTGGGGACGCTTACAAATTTTTTAACGACGGCAAAGGTCATTTTATAATGATATTAAGCGACGGTATGGGTACGGGAGGCAGAGCCGCAGTTGACGGCGCTATGGCTTCGGGACTTATGAGTCGGCTGATTAAAGCGGGGTTTGGCTACAACTGTTCCCTTAAAATACTAAATTCTTCTATGCTTTTTAAATCTACCGACGAATCTTTAGCCACCGTGGATATTGCAAGCATAGACCTTTATACCGGCATAACCGAACTTTACAAAGCGGGTGCCGCACCCACAATAGTGCGCCGTTCGGGCAAAACGGGCAAAGCCGAAAGCACTTCACTGCCTGTTGGTATTTTGCGTGAAATCGGCTTTGACAAGGCGGCGGTAAAATGCAAGGTGGGTGATATTGTTGTGCTTATGTCAGACGGGGCGACAAGCGAAGGTACCGACTGGATAAGAGCCGAAATAGAGGCGTGGCGGGACGGTTCTGCAAATGACCTTGCCGAACATTTATGTTCCTGTGCAAAACGCAGAAGAGCCGAAAAACGTGAAGACGATATAACCGTTATGTGTGCCATTCTTAATAAAGCGGTATAAAGTAGAATAGATTATTTTATGTCATAAAAAAGGTTCTATAATAAATGTTGGGGTATTGTCAGGCTCCCTCTGACGAGGGAGCTGTCAGCAACGCTGACTGAGGGAGAGAAAATCTAATCTTTGTACACATTTATATTTATTCTCTCCCTCCGCCTCGTTCCTCGGCACCTCCCTCGTCAGAGGGAGGCGAAATATCATATAACCCCAACTTTGGCAAAAGAACCCAAAAAAAGCACCCGAAGGTGCTTTTTTTAATACGCTTTTCCCCAATAGAGCATATGCTTTGCCGGCTTACCGCAACAAACGCACTTACCGTCAAGGTTTTCTTGCTCAAACGGAATACAGCGGGAAGTAACGCCGGCAACTTCTTTAAGTTTGTCCTCGCACTCCCTATCTCCGCACCACATAGCACGGATAAAGCCGGGTTTGTTTTCGGCAATATCAACCATTTGGTCAAGATTGTGAGCGTCATAGGTCATACTCTCACGTCTTGCTAACGCTTTATCGTAAAGACCCTGCTGAACTGCTTTTAAAAGTTCGGGGATTTTGACTTCCAATTCGTCAAGGTTAATAACAACCTTTTCGCCGTTATCACGGCGAACGGCAACGCAGACATTGTTTTCAATGTCTTTCGGTCCTAATTCAATACGGACAGGAACGCCTTTCATTTCGTATTCGGCAAACTTCCAACCGGGTGATTGATCCGAAACGTCAATTTTAGCACGGCAAACATTGTTAAGACGTGCGTAAACTTCGTTTGCTTTGTCCAAAACGCCCTCTTTATGTGTGGCAATAGGCACAACTACTGCCTGAATCGGCGCTATCATAGGTGGAAGCACAAGACCGCTATTGTCCCCGTGAGTCATAATAACCGCACCGATAAGTCGGGTGGTAGTACCCCAAGAGGTTTGGAACGGATACACCGGCTTATTGTTCTTGTCGGTATAAGTTATATCAAACGCTTTTGCAAAACCGTCCCCAAAGAAGTGGGAAGTACCGCTCTGTAACGCCTTACCGTCGTGCATAAGGGCTTCTATTGTGTAGGTATCCTCTGCCCCGGCAAACCTTTCTTTTTCGGTTTTAACACCCTTTACAACCGGCATTGCCAAATATTCTTCGGCAAATTTTGCGTAAATATTAAGCATTTTAATGGTCTCATTCTCGGCTTCCTCTTTAGTAGCGTGCAGAGTGTGACCTTCCTGCCACAAAAATTCACGAGAACGCAAAAAAGGACGGGTGGTTTTTTCCCAACGTACAACACTGCACCATTGATTGTAAAGTTTAGGTAAATCACGGTAAGAGTGAACTATATTTTTAAAATGGTCGCAAAACAAGGTTTCGGAAGTGGGGCGAACACAAAGGCGTTCTTCCAATTCTTCTTCCCCGCCGTGGGTTACCCAAGCCACTTCGGGTGCAAAGCCCTCTACGTGGTCTTTTTCTTTCTGCAAAAGACTTTCGGGAATAAACATAGGCATATACACATTTTCGTGTCCTGTTTGTTTAAACAAAGCGTCCATATTCTTTTGAATATTTTCCCAAATTGCATAACCGTAAGGCCGAATAATCATACAACCCTTAACCGAAGCATAGTCAATAAGTTCGGCTTTTATGCAAACATCGGTATACCATTTTGCAAAATCTTCTTCCATAGATGTAATAGATTTTACTAACTTTTCTTTAGCCATAATAACAGTGTGAAAACACTTTCCACCTTTCAAAGTTACATTTATACCTATTATAATTTATAACGAATAATTTTGCAACTGTGTTTATAATATTAAATATAATGTAAAAAAACTATTGACAAATTGAAGTTTTGAACATATATTTGTTATATTAGATGTCGTGTTCCGACATATTTTTTCAGGAGGATTTTTATGATATTTGATAAAATTAAAGAAATTTTAGCCGAACAACTTGATGCCGATACCGAAGAAATGACAATGGATACCGATATTGCAAGGGATTTAGGCGCTGACAGTTTGGACGTTGTTGAACTTTTAATGTCTATTGAAGATGAATTCCAAGTGGAAATTCCCGATGAAGAAATTGAAAACATTAAAACCATCGGCGAATTGGTTAAGTACATAGAAGAAAACAATTAACCTAAAATTTTGTATTAAAACTTTAAACAGCAAACCGAAAATTCGGTTTGCTGTTATTTTTTAGA
>CAMFZK010000132.1 GCA_946006915.1 uncultured Clostridia bacterium | reverse complement strand
CGTCCAACACAGCCGAAATTCCCGCATATCCTAAAACCTTCAAATTTTTTATTGCCACAAAGAATTTTGTGCCGTTTTTATATGCTTCGGTAATTGTTTTTTCGCTCCAAGGATTAGAAAAACACTCTTTTTCCAAATTCGCTATGTCTTTTATGTTAGTTTCGGTTATCGGCACAACCGAAATTGTCCGGAATAATTTATCAATTTGCCTTATAATTTCATCACGGCAACGGCGGTATTCGTTTAAATCACCGCCGTACGGGTCGGGAATACCGTTCCCCAAAACTTCCGCTTTAATACCCAAACTTTCCAACATTTGTTTGTGCGAATTTGACATACAAATAATTCTGTCGGCGGTTTTTACATCGTCTTTAGTGATTTGCCTTGAAATGTGGTGGGTAATATCAATGCCGATTTCAGCCATAACAGCCGCCGAATTTTGCGAAACTCGACTGCCGTCCGCACAAAGGCCGCAACTTGAAACCTTTAGATTTTCTATATTTAGAGAACGCAAATACCCCTCTGCCATTGGGCTTCGGCAGGTATTTCCCGTGCAAACAAATAAAATATCCATTAGCCCTTACTTTCCAACCAAGTTTTGCCGAAGTGAGCATCGGCAATAAGTTTAACGCTTAAATGAACGGCATTTTCCATTTCGGTTTTTAAAATACCGCTTACCGTTTCGGCATCTTTTTTGTCACATTCTACTATAAGTTCGTCATGCACCTGCAAAATAAGGTTTGCCGACGGAACTTCCCGTTTTAATGTGTCAAACACCTTTATCATAGCAAGTTTAATAATGTCCGCCGCAGTACCTTGAATAGGTGCGTTTCTTGCAACCCGTTCGCCGAAAGCACGCAACATTCCGTTAGAACTTGAAAGTTCGGGTAAATAGCGCCTTCTGCCGAAAAGGGTGGTAACATAACCGTTGAGTTTAGCGTTTTTTATGGTGTTTTCCATATAAGAAGCAACATTAGGGTAAGATGCAAGGTAGTTTTTTATATAATTATCCGCCTCTTTGCGGGTTACGCCAATGTCCTTTGCAAGCGAAAAAGCGCCAATGCCGTAAACAATTCCGAAATTAACGGCTTTTGCACGGCTGCGTAAAACGGGGGTAACCATATCAATCGGCAAACCGAAAACCTGTGCGGCGGTGGCGGTGTGAATGTCCGCTCCGCTTTTAAATGCCGAAATCATATTCTCGTCATTCGCAATACTTGCAAGCACGCGCAGTTCAATCTGGGAATAATCGGCATCTACCAAAACCTTGCCGTCTTCTGCAATGAAGAATTCACGCAACTTCTTGCCAAGTTCTGTGCGGACGGGAATATTTTGCAAATTCGGCTCAAGCGAACTTATTCTGCCGGTTCTGGCTTCGGTTTGGTTAAAGGTGGTGTGTATCCTGCCGTCTTCTGCCACGCAGTTTTGCAATCCGTCGGTATAAGTAGATTTTAATTTTGCAAGTTGGCGGTATTCAAGTAAAAGCGATACGGCAGGGTGTTTATCCTTTAAATCTTCCAAAACTTCGGCGTTGGTACTGTACCCGCTTTTGGTTTTCTTTTTTGCGGGAAGTCCTAATTTTTCAAACAAAGCAACCCCTAACTGTTTTGGGGAATTAAGGTTAAATTCGTAACCCACAAGTCCGAAAATTTCGGTTTCTATTTCGGCAATTCTCTTTGCTAAGCGGTTTGACATTTCTTTAAGTCCGTCTACATCAACCAAAAATCCTTTAAGTTCCATATCCCCTAAAACTTTTGCCAACGGAATTTCAATATCCTTTAAAAGGTTTAACTGTTCGGTTTTTTGAAGTTCGGTTAAAAGATTTTCGCAGGTTTCGGCAAAAAGGCAGGTGTTTTCCAAAAGAGTGTCACTTCCCCCTATAATTTCGGGAAGTGCAGCACCGTATTCCTGTGCCAAACGGTCGGGTGAATAGGAAGAAGCCGAAGGGTTGCAAAGATACCCTGCAAGCATAGCGTCAAAATCTACATTAACAATATCGCCGAACTGTTTGTAAAGTTTTTTATAATCGTAAACTTTTTTTGAAATTTTTGTACTTTTAAAAATTTCTTTTAATGTTTCGTCATTGCATTTAAAAACATTGCCGCCCGATAAAACCGCAAATTCACCGTCTTGTTCAAAAATATAGGCACTGTCACTTAAAACCGGTGTGTCTATAACGGTGATTTTCTTATTCGGTTTTTCTTCGGAAACCGGTGAATTATCAACCTTAAGGTTCATTTTTTCCATAAGTTTGAAAAATTCAAGTTCGGTCATAAGCCGTGCCAAACGGTTTTTGTCTGCGGGTTTGATTTTATAATTTTCGGCATTTGTATCAATAGGTGCGGTTTTGCAGATAGTACCAAGTTCACGGCTTAAAAATGCCGATTCTTTACCCGCCGAAAGTTTGTTTTTAACCCCGTCCTTAATATCAAGCGTTTGGAGATTCTCGTAAATATAATCAATACTGTGAAAACGTGATATAAGGTCGGTTGCGGTTTTCTCGCCAACACCTGCAACACCGGGAATATTGTCCGAAGAATCGCCCATAAGTGCTTTAAGTTCTATCATTTCGGGGGGTGTCAAACCGTATTTTTCAAACAGTGCGGGTTTATCAAAGTTAATAATTTCGGGTTTGCCCATTTTGGTGGCGGCAAGTAAAACCCGTGTTTTGTCAGATATCAGTTGAAGTGAATCACGGTCACCGGTGGAAATTACACACTCGTTGCCATTTTGCTCAAGGTTGTATGCCAAAGTGCCTAAAATATCGTCTGCCTCGTACCCCTCACACTCAACACAGGTGTATCCCGCAAGGGTAAGCCATTCTTTTAAAATGGGCATTTGGCTTTTAAGCTCTTCGGGCATACCTTTTCTGCCGGCTTTGTATTGGCTGTATTTTAAATGGCGGAAGGTGGGTTTCTTTAAATCAAATGCAACTGCAACACCGTCAGGTTTTTCAAGTTCTTCCAATCGGTGTAAAATATTTATAAAACCGTAAACGGCGTTGGTGTATCTGCCGTCCTTAGTAGTCAGCAATTTAATGCCGTAAAACGCACGGTTAATTAAACTGTTACCGTCTATTGCAAGTAGTTTCAAAACACAAACCTCCCATTTTGCATATATAGTAGATCTGTCTCTTATACACATCTGACGCTG
>CAMFZK010000131.1 GCA_946006915.1 uncultured Clostridia bacterium | reverse complement strand
AGCAATTTTAATAAACTCTCGGTTTTCAGAGCCCTTTTATTCGTGCCATTAAGTTTAAACTTCCCAAACGAAAATCCGTTCTCGAAAGAGGGCGGATTTTCGTTTGTATTATTCATTATTAAATATTCATTAAAACGAGAACGGATTTTCAAATGAATATTGAAGAATGAAATCGCTTACGCTGATGAATAATGAATAATTTGGCTCCGCTCTTGTGTCCGCACGAATTATAGGTTCTATTCCTAATGTTGTGGTTTTGTAAAATTTTGCCCCAACATTTACAAAATAACCGAATTTATAGTGCAATCCAACCCCATTCTATTTCTTATATAGCGGTATTATGATATAAACAACGGAGACGCTTCTTTTAAGAAGAGTCTCCGTTGTGAAATGTAGAGAAATAGGACAAATCTATGAATTACATAAGACTTTTGAAAAGTTCCTTAATGTCTTCAACAGTTACATCCTTCGGGTTACCGGGACGGCAAGCATCGTTGTAAGCGTCTTGAGCCAATGCGTCAATATCTTCTTCCTTAACAATTCCCTTTAGGGTTGTTGGTATACCAACGTCTTCAGCAAGTTTACGAACAGCATCTACTGCTGCTTTGCGGTATTCATCCTGAGTCATTTTATCTACGCCTTCAACACCCAAAGCAATAGCAATATCCTTATACTTTTCGCCTGTGCATTCTGCGTTGTAAGCCATAATGGTAGGAAGTAAAATAGCGCATGCTTTACCGTGAGGAGTATCATAGTAAGCGGAAAGTGTATGAGCCATAGAGTGGTCAACACCGAGTCCTACATTAGAGAAGCCCATACCTGCAACATATTGACCCAAAGCCATACCTTCTCTGCCTTCGGCGGTGTTAGCAACAGCACCGCGCAAGGAACGGCCGATAATTTCAATTGCTTTGATGTGGAACATATCGGAAAGTTCCCAAGCACCTTTGGTAATATAACCTTCGATAGCGTGGGTTAAAGCATCCATACCGGTAGCAGCAGTTAAAGCGGCAGGCATAGAGTTCATCATTTCAGGGTCAACAACAGCAACAACGGGGATATCGTGAGCGTCAACGCAAACGAATTTACGTTTCTTTTCAACGTCGGTAATAACGTAGTTGATAGTAACTTCAGCTGCAGTACCTGCAGTTGTGGGAACGGCAATAATCGGAACGCAGGGCTTTTTAGTGGGAGCAACGCCCTCTAAAGAACGAACATCCGAAAATTCGGGGTTGGTAATAATGATACCAATTGCCTTAGATGTATCCATAGCACTACCGCCGCCGATAGCAACAATACAGTCAGCACCGGCTGCCTTAAATTCCTCAACACCGTGTTGAACATTTTCAATTGTGGGGTTTGCCTTGATATCGGTATAGAGGGTGTAGTCGATGTTTGCCTTTTCAAGCAAATCGGTAACCTTTTTAACAATACCGAATTTTACAAGGTCGGGGTCAGAGGTGACAAAAACTTTTTTGAATCCGCGATTTTTAATTTCGTCGGGGATTGCAGTAATAGCTCCTGCCCCGTGGTAAGAGGTCTCGTTTAACATAAACTTATTCATTGCTGGCACACACCTTTCAATATTTATTTGATATAATTTTAACATTTTTTCATTTATATGTCAAGATGTTCAAAAACCTAAAAAAAATTTTATAAAAATTGGTGAAACTTCATATAAACGCATAATGCCGTCTACTGTTTATGCGACGGTTTAAAAACTAAAAATTTACTTAAAACGTAGTTTAAAATTATAACAACTATATTTGAAATAACCTTAATTAACATACCGTTAAAATTAAGGATATCTACAAACACCAACATAACCCCAAGGTCAAGAAGTCCTGTTGCCAAACGGGATAAAAAGAAGTTTGAAACTTCTTTAAAAACCTTTTTTATACTTGACAGTTTACTGCCGAAAACATATTTGCGGTTGGTAATATATGCAAACAAAACGGAAAGTATCCAAGCGGTAAGGGTGCTTGCGGGGGTTGAAAATTTAAGACAGTAACAGGCAAAATACACAACTATATTAACTAAAGTGGTCAGTCCCCCGAAAAGAATATATAAAATAACGCTTTTGTATTTTAAGAAAATTTCTTTAATGCTTTTCATTGTTCAAAAATTCCTTAATATTGTAGCGGGGACGTTGCTTGGTTTCGATATACGTTTTTCCTACATATTGCCCCACAATGCCGATTGAGAATAACTGCACACCGCCTAAAAACCAAATAGAAATCATAAGCGAAGACCAACCGGCAACCGTATGCCCCGCAAAATATGAAATAAGCGTATAAATAAACGCAATAACCGTGCAAAGAATAATAACTGCACCTAAAGCGGCAACAAGTTTAATGGGTTTTATACTAAAAGAGGTTATGCCGTCCAATGCAAAGGAAAGCATCTTTTTAAGGGAATATTTGCTTTTCCCCGCAGTACGCGGTTTTCGAGCGTAATAAACAAAGTCGGTTTTATAGCCGATTTGCGGCACAATTCCACGCAAAAATAGGTTGCGTTCACTGTAATTGGAAAGTTCCTTTAAAGCGGGTTTGCTCATAAGCCGAAAGTCAGCGTGGTTATAAACTGTGTCTACTCCCATTAAAGACATAAATTTGTAAAACGATTGGGCGGTGAAACGTTTAAAAAACGAGTCGTTTTTACGGTCGTTTCGGACACCGTAAACAATTTCCGCACCCTCGTAGTATTTGTCAACCATTTGCTCTATAACGTTAATATCGTCCTGCAAATCGGCGTCAATACTTATTGCAATATCGCAAATATCTTTTACGGTATTAAGCCCTGCAAGTAATGCGTTTTGGTGGCCTACATTTGCGGCTAAATTAAGACCGTAAACATATTTATTGGTTTTGTTTGCTTCGGTTATCAGTTCCCAAGTTTTATCACGGCTGCCGTCATTAACAAACAGTATTCCGCTGTTTTGGGTTATTTTTCCTTTTCTTATTAAATTTTCAATTACCCCGGTCAGTTGTTTTGCGGTATCGCACAAAACTTCTTCTTCATTATAGCAGGGTACTACAATCATTAAACGTTTCATAATATCCTCACAAATATATTAACTAATATAAATATATCACAGACAAACCGTTTTAGCAAGAACAAGTGTCTTGCTATTTTCAGAATAAAAAAGTATAATCGTTTTAATAGGGAGTGGG
>CAMFZK010000130.1 GCA_946006915.1 uncultured Clostridia bacterium | reverse complement strand
AACCTGCCGAGGTTTTTTCTAAAAAATTTAAAATAAACAAAGGCGGCCCGGCGGCATTTCTTTCGGCGGCGGTTTATATTGCGGTGGCGGGTGTTTCGGTTTTTTTGCTTTACAAAACGGCGGTGTTTTTAGCGGGGTTTACCGAACGGCTACCCGAAATTCTTGAGAGAATTTCAAAAATAGCCGAAAAAATAAAAGAAGCAATACCGATAGGTCACAATACGCTGATGGACGGATTTTTCAACGATATTTTAAAAAAATCGGGCAGTAATTTGGCAGGGCTCTTTTCAAAAGTATTGGCGGATATTGTAAAAAGCACACCCTCCTTTTTGTTTAGCAGTATAGTGGCATTGGTTGCAAGCTGTTATATTGCAAAAGATTATAACGTTCTTGTAAAATTTACAAAATCATTACTCGGTACAAAGGTAAGCGAAAATTTAATAAAAATTAAGGTTATTCTATTCCAAAGCGTTTTTAAACTTTTAAAGGGGTACTTAATTTTAGCGATTTTAACCTTTGCGGAAGTAACTGTCGGACTTATTGTTTTACGGGTGAAATATGCGGTGGTAATTGCTCTTATAACGGCATTTGTGGATATTTTACCGGTGCTTGGCACGGGGACTGTTTTAATTCCGTGGGCGGTAATAAGCGTGCTTTCGGGCAATATTTATTTAGGTGTCGGATTAGCGGTTTTATATATTGCGGTTTTGGTTGTAAGAAATTTTTTAGAACCCAAAATCATAGGTACGCAAATAGGAATAAATCCTTTGTTCACCTTAATTGCAATGTTTTTAGGACTGCGAATTTTCGGAGTTTGGGGTTTGTTTTTATTGCCTGTTGTGCTTATTGTGGTAATTAAATATTATAAAACCGAAATGGAAGAAAGTTTGTCAGTTTAAGTTCCTTTGCATATTATGTAATATCGGAGTGAAACAAAATGAAGAGATATATAATATTTACAGGGACAGTCACCTATGCAATAAAGGGAAGAGATTTGTTAAGAAAAAAGGGGTTTAAAGTAAGTATAGAACGAATAACCGGCGCCGAAACATTAGGTTGCGGATATGCAATAATACTAAACGGCGATATTAAAGAAGCCGAATCGGTTTTGCGCAACAACGGTGTTAAAATACTTGAAATTAAAGAAAAATAGCAAATTTTAAGCACTCCTGAATACTTTAAGGGGTGCTTTTTTACGGGGGATAATATGATTTATTTAGATAACGCCGCAACTACGGGCAAAAAGCCGAAATCCGTAGTACAAGCGGTAAATAACGCTTTGATAAATTATTCGGCAAATCCGGGAAGAAGCGGACACGCTTTATCGGTTAAATGTGCAGACGAAGTGTATAAAACAAGGGAAAAGACAGCAAACTTTTTCGGTGCGGACGGAGCTGAAAATGTTGTTTTTACACTAAACTGTACCCATAGTATAAATGCGGTTTTAAAGGGCGTTTTAAAAAAAGGCGACCACGTGGTTGTGTCCGGTCTTGAACATAACTCGGTAATGCGGCCGCTAAAAAAATTAGGTATAAATTACGATACTTTTTATGTTTACCGTGACGACGCAAAAACAATGGAAGATTTTAAAAGAAAAATTAAGGTAAACACAAAACTTGTTTTAACAACAGGGGCTTCCAATGTTACGGGGAAAACCGTGCCTATTGCCGAAATAGGTAAGGTTTGTAAAGAAAGAGGGGTTTATTTTTGCGTAGATGCGGCACAAATTGCGGGTGTGGAAGAAATAAATATGCAAAAAATGAATATAGACTACCTTTGCATAGCACCGCATAAAGGACTTTACGCACCTATGGGAATAGGCATTTTAATATGCCGAAAACCGATTGAAAACACCATAATAGAGGGCGGTACGGGAACTTCGTCCATTGATTTTTCGCAACCCGATATACTGCCCGAAATGTTAGAAAGCGGAACTTTAAATATGGCGGGAATTATGGGTGTTTCCGCAGGGATAGATTTTGTTAAAAGTATTGGCATAAACAAAATAAGACGGCACGAATATGAGTTGTTTAACCGACTTTATAACGGGCTTTCACAAAACAAAAATATAACAGTTTATGCCGAAAATCCCGATATTTACTCCTATGCACCGGTACTGTCTTTTAATTTTTCGGGAATACCGAGCAGTAAAGCGGTAAACGTTTTAAGCGAACACGGCTTTGCATTGCGTGGAGGTCTTCACTGTGCGCCTACGGCACATAAAGCAATAGGAACTTTACCTTACGGAACGGTAAGGGCAAGTATTTCCGTATTTAACAAGCCATATGAAATTGACTCACTTATAACTGCCTGCAAATCTGAAAAAATATTGCAAAAAATGTTAAATTAACTATTGATAGATGTTGTGCGATATGGTAAAATAAATTAGATAATTATGTCTTAAAATAAAGTGTAGGGGAATGTAAAAGCATGAACAGCATCTTTAATGCAATTTGTGCCATTTGGAACCAAATATTTTACTCACTGTCAAATTTTCGAATATTTGATTTAATAGATATTTTGGTTATGGCTTATATCATATATAAAGCGATTGAATTTTTCAAAGAAAGCAGAGCGGGGCAGTTATTAAAGGGACTTTTAATTCTGTTTTTTGTGTACGCTATTTCCAAATGGTGGGATTTAGCGGTTCTAAACTGGACTTTGTCAAATGTTATGAACTCCTTAATTATCGCCGTTGCGGTTATTTTCCAGCCCGAACTTCGCAGAATTTTGGAACGTGTGGGAAGAACGCAATTCGGTCACGGTCAGTTTTTCGGGGATGATGAAAATGAAATTACAAGGTGTATTGATAAAGTCTGCAAAGCGGCGGGTTATATGCAGGAAAAGAAAATCGGTGCGCTTATTGTTTTTGAACGCACAACCCAACTGGGGGATATTATAAATACCGGTACTGTTTTAGATGCAGAACCGTCGGTTGATGTTGTAAACAATATATTTTTCCCAAAATCCCCGCTGCATGACGGCGCAATGATTTTACGAAACGGCCGTATTTATGCCGCCGGTTGTATTTTGCCCCTCACACAAAATAACGATATAAATTCCCAACTAGGAACCCGCCACAGAGCCGCAATAGGTATGAGCGAAAATTCCGACGCCGTTGTTTTGGTCGTTTCGGAAGAAACGGGAATAATTTCAATTGTTGTAGGCGGAAAAATAACCCG
>CAMFZK010000129.1 GCA_946006915.1 uncultured Clostridia bacterium | reverse complement strand
TCGCCCATAATAAACAAAAGAGTTAAAAGTGATACGGATTTATACTCCCTAATGCTTTTCGCTAATGTTTTAATCATTTTGTTCCTCCATATTCGCCGTTAGTTTATCAAGTGTGGTTAAAAAGTTATCTATTTCGGTGTTCGTTAAACCCTTTCGCAAACGTTGTTCACGTTTTTCAATATCCTTAATAACCGTTTTATGAATTTCTACCGCTTTGTTTGTAAGCACAATTTTTTTAAGCCGAGCGTCATACGGAACGCTTACACGCTCCACAAAGCCGTTTTGCTCCATTGTTTTTAAAATGCTGCTTGCGGTTGAACGCCTAATTGAAAATTCCGCTTCAAAATCTTTTTGAAAAATGTCCTTTTCCCTGTTTTCGTAAAAATATGAAATTGCCCAACCGTTAATACCTTTCGGCAAACTGATACCAAGTTCGTTGCGACTGTTTTCAACGTCACGCCTTATTAGGTTAGACAGCATACGAATTTTAAAGCCGATATCATCATTTTTTCGCATAGTTCACTCCACATAAAATAAATGTTAGCACCCTAACATTATAATTCCCTAATTCCCGATTGTCAAGCCGAAAAATTGTGAATTTTTTGTTAAAAAATAAACCCTAAACAGCAAAACGGATGAGAAAAATCTCATCCGTTTTTAATCATTAAAACTGTTCTAATGATTTATTTAAAAAATTCCTTGTTTTTTGCGATTTGGGATTTTGGAAGATTTCTTCGGGTGTTCCCATTTCTTCAATAACACCGTCCGCCATAAAAATAACCTTATCCGAAACCGATTTAGCAAATTCCATTTCGTGGGTTACAATTATCATTGTGCTATCCTTGCTTTTAAGCCCTTTAATAACCTTTAAAACTTCGCCGGTAAGTTCAGGGTCTAATGCCGATGTCGGTTCGTCAAAACACAAAATATCGGGGTCGAGCGCCAAAGCACGGGCTATTGCGACACGTTGTTGCTGTCCCCCGGAAAGTTGGCAGGGGTAATAATCAATTTTATCAGAAAGTCCTACCCTTTTTAATAAATCAAGCGCTCTTTTTTGGTTATTTTCTGCCGTGTCACGCTTTAGAAGATTTGGTGCTAAAACCACATTTTCCAAAACATTGTACTGCGGAAAAAGATTAAAACTTTGGAAAACCAAACCGAAATGCAAACGGTTCTCCCTAATTTCCGTTTCTTTGATTTTTTCAAAATGTTTTCCATCGAAAATTTGGTTACCGTTTACGCTTATCGTTCCCTCTTCCGCAAATTCCAAAAAGTTAAGACACCTTAAAAGTGTTGTTTTACCGCTTCCCGAAGAGCCGATTATTGACAAAACTTCGCCCTTTTCAAGCGAAAAAGTAATACCTTTTAAAACTTCGCATTTAGCAAAACTTTTCTTTATATTATTTACTTCAAGTATAGCCATAATCAACCTCTGTAATAATCAAGTTTCTTTTCAATAAAACCGAAAAGAAGTGTTAAAATACCGTTAAACAGTAAGAAATAAACACCGGTATAGAAAAGCGGCCATATTACGCCTTTTCCGGCGTAACGCTCTGCCGCCATAAGTATTTCGCCAACCGCAATTATTCTTGCCAAAGAGGTATCCTTTACCAATGTGATAATTTCATTACTCATAGGCGGTACAATGCGCTTTATAACCTGCATTAACACAACTTTAAAGAATATTTGGCTTTTGGTCATACCAAGCACCTGTCCCGCTTCGTACTGACCTTTTGAAACACCCTCTATACCGCCGCGGTAAATTTCCGAAAAATAGCAGGAATAGTTTATTACAAATGCAATAAGCGCCGCCATCATTCGGTTACGCATAGGAACGCCGAAAACCAAACCGGGTACGTATAAAACCACAAAAAGCTGGAGCATCAGAGGAGTACCCCTGATGACCCAGACAAAAACTTTTGTGAGCGCCGATAACGGTTTGAATTTTGACATTGAACCGAATGTTACCACGAGTCCCAACGGAATTGCCATTAAAAGCGTTAATGCAAAAACTTCACAGTTTTGCCAAAACCCGTGTAATAATTCTTGTGTTACAATTTCAAACGTCATTACACTAACTCCGATTATTTTTCTTTAACAACCATTACCTGTTTGTTTTGCATATAAGGAATGGTAATGCTCATTGCTTCGCTGCGTTCTTCGGTAATTGTCATGCCGTTCCAAATACAGTCAATATTTTTAGCGGCAAGTTCGGTTTCTTTTGCCGACCAGTTAATTTCTTGGAATTTAGCGTTAACACCTAAAACTTCGCAAACTGCTTTTGCAAATTCGGTTTCAAAGCCAACAAGTTCGCCTGCTTCGTTTTCGTAGTTCATAGGTGCAAAATATGTAATACCGATTACAAGTTCGCCTTTGTTCTTTATGTATTCCCAGTCGGAATCTTTTTCGGACTGTTTGAAAGCATCAAACTTATCATTTGCCAAAATCAATTCATCTAATTTGTATTTCTTCGCAATTTCGTTAAGTTTTCCGTTTTCTTTTAGTGTAGCAATCGCTTCGTTTACCTTTGCGGTAACATCCGAACCTTTACGGAAAGCAATACCGTAATTTTCGGGTTCGTAACCTTCTCCGTCTACAACAACATTTTCATAATCTGTGCCTTTGCCTATCGAACCGATTGATGTTACATAGTCGATAATTGCGGCATCGGCAGTGCCGGAAGCAACTTCCATAATTGCCTTTGCTTGGGTATCAACCGCAGTATATTCGTAACCGTCAAGTTCTTTTGCTACTTCTTCACCTGCAGATTCTTTTTCAGCAACAATTATTTTTGCACTATTGCCGCAACCGACAAAGCAAAATACCATTGCCAAAACTGTTATGAGTGCTAATATTTTTTTCATTTTGTTTTACCTCTTTTGGTTTATTTGATGGTACTATTATACTTCATTGTGATGAAGTTGTAAAGTGTTTTTTGTAAAATTCTTTAACTTTATAACTTTATATAACTAAAGCACTAAAGTTTTGTGGATTTTTCACATTTTTTACAAAAAATTCGTTTGTTTAGCCGCTTTAAATACTTTTTAACCGCCAAAATCGGCAAAAAAATTATGAATGATATTAAAAAAGAAAAAAGTAAATCCACCATAAAACCGCCCAAATTTCATTTATTAATATACCTGTCTCTTATACACATCTGACGCTGCCGACGATACTCCTTGT
>CAMFZK010000128.1 GCA_946006915.1 uncultured Clostridia bacterium | reverse complement strand
ACAAGAGTAGTGTATGACATAACTTCAAAACCCCCCGCAACGGTAGAGTGGGAATAAATATTTAGAAAACGGAGAAAATTTTTATGTGTGGAATAGTTGGATTTATCGGTTCACAGCAAGCGGCTCCCATTTTATTAGACGGTCTTAAAAAACTTGAATACCGCGGATACGATTCTGCGGGAATTGCAATACTTAATGACAGTAAAATTGATATTAGGAAAGTTACCGGAAGAATTGCCAATTTGTGCGAACTCACCGATGACGGAAAAAACTGTAACGGAACGGTTGGTATAGGTCATACAAGATGGGCAACCCACGGTGCCCCGACTGACACAAACGCTCACCCGCATTTAAGTAATGACGGTAAATTTGCGGTTGTGCATAACGGTATCATTGAAAACTATATTGCTTTAAGGGAAGAACTTATACAAAAAGGTTATGACTTCCAAAGTGAAACCGATACCGAAGTTATAGTACATCTTATTGAAATGTACTACAAAGGCGATTTGAAAAAAGCCGTAATTAAAACCTCCGCAAGGTTGCACGGTTCTTACGCTTTAGGTGTAGTTTGCACCGACGAACCCGAAAAAATTTATGTAGCAAGAGAGGCAAGTCCTCTGATTTTAGGTGTCGGTGTCGGTGAAAATTACTTCGCTTCGGACGTTACGGCATTGGTTTCTTACACAAGAAACGCAATATATATGGAAGACGGCGAATTTGCCGAAATCACACCCGATTCTATAACCGTGTTTGACCCTGCCGGCAAACCGATTGAAAAGAATATAAGCAGAATTACCTGGGATATTCAGTCTGCCGAAAAGGGCGGATACGAGCATTTTATGCTTAAAGAAATTATGGAACAACCCAGAGCGGTTAAAGCCACCATTGCACCCAGAATTAAGGGTGACGATATTGTGCTTGACGATACCGACCTTACCGCCGAATACTTAAAAAGTATAAACAAAATTGTTATTACCGCCTGCGGTTCGGCTTATTATGCAGGTTGTGCGGGTAAATATGCCATTGAAAAACTTTGCCGTATTCCGGTACAGGTTGAATTAGCAAGCGAACTTAGATACAGCGATCCGCTTATTGACGAGCATACATTACTTATTGTACTTTCGCAGTCGGGCGAAACGGCAGACACTATTGCCGCAATGAAGGAATGTAAAAACAGGGGTGCTAAAACACTTGCTATTGTTAATGTTGTCGGCAGTACCATTGCAAACATTGCTGATAATACATTGTACACCTGGGCAGGTCCCGAAATTGCGGTTGCTACAACCAAGGGTTACACAACACAGGTAGCGGTTCTTTATCTGTTTGCTTTATATACCGCCAAAAAAATCGGTAGTATCGAGGATAAAGAATATTCAGACGCTTTGAAAACCGTAAAAAGTTTACCTAAAAAAATTCAAGAAGCCATTGATATGAATACGGGAATTGCTAATTTTGCCAAAAAATATCACGGCGTTGATTCGGTATTCTTTATCGGCAGAAACACCGACTATGCGGTATCACTTGAAGCGGCACTTAAACTTAAGGAAATTTCCTACATTCACGCCGAATCTTATGCCGCTGGTGAGTTAAAACACGGAACCATTGCGCTTATTGAAGAACACAGGCCGGTTGTTGCTTTGTGCTGCAATAGGGCTCTTATGGAAAAAACTATGAGCAATATTGTAGAGGTTAAGGCAAGAGGTGCCGATATTTTGGCAGTTACCTTTAAGGATAACCAAAAAATTGTTCCGTTAGCAGACGATATGGTTTTCGTACCTGAAACCGATACTATTTTCACGGCAGCGGTAGAGATTATTCCCTTACAGTTGCTTTCATACTATGTTGCAAAGGAAAACGGCTGTGATATAGATAAGCCGAAGAACCTTGCAAAATCAGTTACTGTTGAATAATTAGAAAAAGGAGTTTTTGAAATGACTAAATATATTTTTGTAACCGGGGGAGTTGTTTCGGGACTCGGAAAAGGAATTACCGCCGCTTCGTTAGGACGGCTTTTAAAAGCAAGAGGACTTAAAGTTGCGGCGCAAAAGTTGGACCCTTATATAAATGTAGACCCCGGTACAATGAGCCCTTATCAGCACGGTGAAGTTTATGTAACCGAAGACGGTGCGGAGACTGACCTTGATTTAGGTCATTACGAACGGTTTATTGATGAGGACTTGAATAAATATTCCAACCTCACAACAGGTAAAGTTTATTGGAATGTTTTAAACAAAGAACGCCGTGGGGAATATCTCGGTTCTACGGTTCAGGTTATTCCCCACATTACAAATGAAATTAAGGAATTTGTTTACAGCGTCGGCAAAAAAACAAACGCCGATGTAGTTATAACCGAAATCGGCGGAACTATCGGTGATATTGAATCCCAGCCGTTTATTGAAGCAGTGCGCCAAATTTCGCTTGAAGTGGGCAAAGAAAATTCACTCTTTATCCACGTAACATTAGTTCCGTTTTTAAGCGGTTCGGATGAACATAAATCCAAACCTACACAACATTCGGTTAAGGAATTGCAGGGAATGGGTGTAAATCCAAATATTGTGGTACTTCGCTGTGACCGACCGCTTGAAGATTCTATTTTCAAGAAAATTTCAATGTTTTGTAACGTGAAACCCGACTGTGTTATAGAAAATATCACTTTGCCCAATCTTTACGAAGCACCGCTTATGCTTGAAAAAGCGAATTTTTCATCGGTTGTCTGCCGTGAACTGGGAATAGATGCAAAAGAACCCGACCTTACCGAGTGGACAAAAATGGTTGATAAAATAAGCCGTAGGGAACACAACGTAAATATCGGGCTTGTAGGTAAATATGTGGGACTGCACGACGCTTATCTTTCGGTTGCCGAAGCGTTGCGTCATGCGGGATATTACCATAATACCCACATTTCCATTAAATGGATAGATTCCGAAGAAATTACACCCGAAAACTACAAGGAAAAATTAGCCGATTTAGACGGCATTTTAGTTCCCGGCGGTTTCGGAAGCCGTGGTATTGAGGGAATGATACTTGCCGCAAAATACGCAAGGGAAGAAAACATACCCTATTTCGGCATTTGCCTTGGTATGCAAATTGCGGTTATTGAATATGCAAGAAATGTTGCAGGTATTACCGACGCTCATTCGGGCGAGTTTGACGAACTGTGCAAAAACAAGGTTATTGACTTTATGCCGGGTCAAAGCGAGGATATAGACAAAGGCGGTACATTACGGCTTGGTGC
>CAMFZK010000127.1 GCA_946006915.1 uncultured Clostridia bacterium | reverse complement strand
AAATCACCTGCAGGGCATAAAAGTTCGGGAACCTTGTTAGTTAAAGTATTCATAAATCCAATTTTTGTCCTGTTTTAGTTTATTTATTGTTTTATTTTGTTCTTCCAAAGTTTTGTGGAAGTAAAATTTACCGGTTTTATCGGTAACAAAGTAATAATAGTCCGAAGTTTCTGGTTGGAGTGCGGCATTTATTGCGTCAATTCCCGGTGAACACAAAGGTCCGGGGGGAAGTCCTTTTGCTTTGTAGGTGTCATACCTGCCGTCATCGTGCTTAAAGGATTTTCCGTAATAACAGGTGGGTGAAGAACCCAATGTTTCAAAATCGGAACTGTTTAAACGGTTATAAAAAACACCCGCAATTTTAGGCAAAGCCGAAACATCATTGCCGGATTCCATTTGAATAATAGAAGCCATTGTAAGAATTTGGTTCATAGAATAACCTTGTTTTTCGGCTTTTTCGTACATTTCTTCGGTAATGCGTTTTTCGGTTTCTTTAATCATTCGCTTAACCGCCAGAACGGCACATTCTTTAGAATCGTAGGAATAAAAATCGTAAGTTTCGGGGAAAAGGTACCCTTCTAAAGCGTAATAGGTTTTGTCGCTGTCAACATTTGAAAGTAATTTTGAATCCAGTTTCACCTCGTCCAAAGCGGCAAGAAAATCTGCCCTTTGGCAAATTCCTTTGTTTTCAAGTATTGTAGCAATTCCCGGTATTGTAACCTTTTCACCGTTAACATTTTTGGTATAATCGTTAATTCCCGTACCTTCGGGTATGGTAACGGTTACGCTTTCGGCTTTTGCACCTTGGGTTATAAGCATATTTGCAATAGAACTGTATCCCGCTTCACTGCTAAAGGTATAAAGACCGTATTTAAAACTGCTTTCATACCCTTTAACCTTTGCATAAAGGCGGAACAAAAGCGGAATTTTAACCGCACCGCTTTCCTTTAACTGTTTTGCAATTTTAGTGGCACTGCTGCCGGGTGCTATTTCCATTACAACTTCTTCGCCTCGACCGAAACCTACGCCGATATAATCCGCACCGGCATAAATAATACCGAAGGCAAGACCTATGGAAATTGCAAAAATTAAAATAACCGTAACGGCAATTTTCACTTTGTTTTTTCCTTTTTTCGGTTTTCTTTTATATTCTACTTGCGTTTCTTCAATTTCAAAACCTTTACCTATAACAAAATCATCATCACTCGGTAAATTATTTTTAAATTCTTCACTCATAAATTTTCTCCGTTTATTTATACTTCATTTGTTTTTTCAAATTATGTGAAAATTCTTCGCCCTTTATAAAAGATAAAATTTCAAACCCGAAATCAAATGCGGCACCCGCACCGTAAGCGGTAATAATGTTACCGTCCCTGGCAACGGGGTTAGGGGAGAGTGTTGCACCTAAAAGGTCCTTCTCGAACCCCGGAAAACAGGTGGCGGTTTTGCCGTTTAAAAGATTTTTATGCCCTAAAATTGACGGTGCGGCACATATTGCACAGATAAGCAGATTATTGCAAGCACAGTAATCTATAAATTTTTGTACCGTACCGTCCTTTTCAAGATTCAAAGTACCCGGCATACCGCCCGGAAGAATAATACCCTCTAAATTATCGGTCGGCAAATTTAAATTATCGGTATCACAGTTTACCGAAATACCGTGACTGCCGACTATTGTTTTACCGCCTACGCCGACTGTTTTAACCGTAATATCGGCCCTTCTTAAAATGTCAACGGGTGCGAACGCTTCACATTCTTCAAACCCGTTTGCCAAAAAGATGTAAAACATAAAATCCCTCTTTAATAAATTTCTAAAACGCTTTTTAAAACGTCGTTCGCAATGTCTTGTATGCTCCTTGCTTGGCAGTTTTGACTGCAGGGAATAATATCCCAGTTAGAATATTTTGCGGTAAACACGGCGGCTTTACGGCAACGGGCAAGATATTCGGTATCGCTTTCGTGAATGTCTTTTTTTGTTTCGTCACCGCCGTATCTTTTAGAGAGTAACTTTTGCGAAACTTCAACCGGCATATCAAGAAAAATCACTTTATCGGGTTTGGGAATACCTACCTTGTTATACTCGAAATCGTAGAGCCAGTTAAGAAAACTTTCCCATTCGCTTTCGGGAAGTTTAGAACATTGGTGAACGGCGTTAGAAGTGGTGTATCTGCCGGCAATAACCGTACCGCCTGCGCCGTAAAATTCGCCCCAGCTGGTTTTAAAGGAGGCAAAGCGGTCTACACAGTAAAAGGTAGAGGCAGCAAAAGCGTTAACATCATTAGGTCTTTTGCCAAATTCGCCTGCAAGATACATTTTAACAAGTGTGCTTGACGGGTTTTCATAGTCGGGGAAAGATACCGTTTTACAGTCAATCCCTTTTTGTTTTAGGTTTTGCGGTAATAATTCAAGTTGGGTGGATTTACCGCTGCCGTCAAGTCCCTCAATTACAATAAGTTTACCCATTTGTTCTTAATCCTTTGTAAAATTCACGTACTTCGTTTGCTTTGCCGCAGGACATTTTACCCTCACTGCAGGCACCGTTTGCACAGGCAGGACCTGCGTTTTTAAACAGGTTCGGTGCGACTTCTAATACAAGTTTTAACATTTGGTCGGCAACATCTTTAATTTCCCATTGGGCACGGTTGCAACAACGGTGTTTGAAAAAGTTCATAAGCGAACGTGCATTCATTGTCATAACCATTTGGGTTTCGCAGGAGTTGGGAAGAACAAACCGTGCGTCTTCAATGGCTTTTTTCTCTGCCAGGCGGGTTGCGGTTTTTTCGTCCTTACCGTCTGCCATAAAGGTTTTAATGTGTTTTTCTTTTAAAATTTCGGCAAGGCGGTCATACCTTTTTTGGTCCTCTGCCATAATTTCGTCATATATTTTTTTTGCTTCGGGAATTGCGGCAATTTCGGGCGGGGTAACATATTCAAAACTGCCCTCCCTTACATAGCGTTGGCTTTTAACCGAAAAAGATGCCATTCTGTGGCGGGTGATTTGTGCTAATAAAGAACGTGAAACCCCTTCGATTCCAAATGTGAAAGAAGCGTGTTCAATAGGACTTTCGTGACCTATTTCAGATAGCATTTCAACAAATTTTGATGCACTTTCGTCGGTCAAGTTTTCACGAAGACCGCCAATAGTGGAACTGCTGTAACAAAGTTTAGCGGCAGATGCCACTGCGTGTTCGGGATTTGGGGTGTGTGCTAAAAGGTAAACTTTAGCCAAAATAATACCACCTTTCAGAAAAATACAT
>CAMFZK010000126.1 GCA_946006915.1 uncultured Clostridia bacterium | reverse complement strand
TTTCGGCAAAACCGTTAAGTTTTGAACCGCCGCCCGCTAAATACAACCCGTCATTCATAATATCCGCCACCAAATCGGGATTGGTTTTATTAAGCACCAAACGGATTGAATTGCATATTGTGTCAAGTGTGTCGCTAATAGCGTCATAAACTTCGCCCGACGTAATTTCAAAACTTTCCGGCAAACCCGAAAATACGTTTCTTCCCTTTGCCATCATAGCAATTTCAATATTTCGGGGTACTGCCGAACCGACCTTTATTTTAATTTCTTCGGCGGTAAGTTGACCTATTTCTATATTAAATTCCTTACGTACATATCTTATAATTTGTGCGTCTATATCAAAAGATGCGGTTTTAACCGATTCACAAGCGGCAATACCGCCCATTGAAATTACGGCAACGTCGGTAGTTCCCGCACCGATATCTACAACAAGTGTTCCGTGCGGAACCGAAAAATCAAGTCCCAAACCGAAAGCAATAGCAAGCGGTCCTTCTATTACGGTTATATTTCGGCCCCCAGCCGATTCCACAACATTTGCAATTGAACGGTGTTGAAGTTCGGTTAGTCCCGCAGGCAAAGTTGCCATAATACGGGGACGGAGTATCTTATTCCCGAAAACTTGCGACATATAATTTTTAAGCATAAGTTCTGCCAAATCGTAATCCGCAATAACCCCGTGTTCTATTGGATAAACGCTTACCAAACTGTCCGGCGTTCTGCCTATTGTTTGTTTTGCCTTTTCACCGAAATATACGGCTTCCCAACTTTCGGCGTCAACCGTTACAACATTGGGCAGTTCCAAAACAACCTTTGAACTTGAAAAAATTACGGTTTTGGAAGAACCCAAATCTATTCCGATATCAGTTGCCATCTTTATTATCCTTTCTATTATAAGAAATAAGCCCCGTAATACAATAAACATTGTTTGCACCGTTTATTAGCAACTGTTTGGCACATTCGTTTAAAGTAGCACCGGTGGTTTTAATATCATCTACAAGCAAAATGTTTTTGCCCGTCACTTTGTGTTTGCAGTAATAAAGCCCCTCAACATTTTTAAATCTTTCTTTAGGGTTTTTAATTTCGTGTTGGTTAAGGTTTCCCTTGTTGCGGTAAAGCAGTTTATCCGCGAACGGAATATTTAGCAAATCACCTATCTGATTTGCCAAAATGCGTGACTGGTTAAACCCGCGAAAGAGGTATTTTTTAGCGGTAAGTGGGACATAGGTTATTAAATCAAACTTAATATCCTTAAATACATTATTAACCGTAAGTGCCATTCTTTGCGAGAAAAATTCGGCATTTCGTGTATTGCGTGAAAATTTGTATTTATACATACCGCTCTTTGCCGAAGCGTCGTTATAAAAAGGTGCTGCCGTACCGCCGAAATAAAAAACACGGTTTTTGCATTCGCAGTCTTTCTTAGGGATTCCGCACCTGTTACAGTTTTTAGTATAGTCAATTTCGGGCAGCATTTCGTAACAGGAGTCACACAAAAATTCCCCGTCTTCTATAATTTCACCGCAACTGATACAGGTATTAGGGTAAAAAGCGTTAAAAAGACCTTTAAAAATCTGCATTATTTGTTGCTCCCTTTAAAAAATGCTGAAGCAAAGTATAACGCAAGGTTTTTTTATCATTTGCCGCCATACCGTCCCAAATCGCACTGTTCCCCACAATTATAAGCATTTTTTTGGCTCTTGTAACTGCGGTATATAACAAATTGCGGTACATAAGTTTCTTTGGCACATCGCAAAGCGGTATTATTACATAGTCGTATTCACTGCCTTGGCTTTTATGTACCGTAACGGCGTAAGACAGTTCAAGTTGTGAAAAATCTTCCGAAAAATATGTAACCTCTCTATCGTCAAACCTAACCTTAACAATACCGCCTCTAATATCAATATCGGTAATATAACCCACATCACCGTTGTAAACACCGCATCCCATTTCGCCGTTATCCTTTTTGTACTGCAAATCGTAATTATTCTTTATTTGCATTACCTTATCCCCAATGCGGAAATAAACACCTTTATATGCTAATTGGGGTTGTCCGTTTTTATGGGGGTTTAACCTTTCTTGCAATAGGTTATTAAGGTTGTTAGTACCCGTATCAAGCATTCTTGACGGACAAAGAATTTGAACGTCGGTAAGCGGGTTAATACCGTAAGCGGCGGGTAATCTTTCGGCAATTAAATCTATAACTGTTTCGACCGTTTGGTATTTATCGGCTCTCGGCATAAAAAAGCAGTCTGACTCCTTTTTGGAAAAATCCGCCTTTTCGCCGTTTATAATAGCGTGGGCATTGTTTACAATCATACTTTTACTTGCCTGTCTAAATACACGTTTGAGGCGAATAGAGGGAAAAACATCTGCCGACAGTATATCGTTAAGCACATTCCCCGCACCGATACTGGGCAACTGGTCGGAGTCCCCTACCAGAATTATTCGGCAGGAAAGCCGTAACGCTTTAAGCAAACTGTCAAACAAAATTGCATCTATCATAGACGCTTCATCCACAATAATAACGTCACAGTTTAGGGGGTTCTTTTCGTTTCTTGTAAAAATCGGCTTGTCCCCCTCGCCCCATTCCACCTCTAAAAGGCGGTGAATGGTTTTGGCTTCTCTGCCCGTCAGTTCGGTCATTCGTTTTGCGGCTCTGCCGGTTGGGGCGGCAAGTTCTATTTCCAAATCACGGTTTTCGAAAAGTTTAATAATTGCGTTAAGCGTGGTAGTTTTGCCTGTACCCGGACCGCCGGTTAAAACAAGTATTCCGCTTTGGAACGCTTCAAATATTGCCTTTCTTTGCAAGTTTTCAAATTCTATTCCAAGTTTTCTTTCAACATTTTGAATTTCAAGGTCATCAACCGTGACCGAAGTATTTATAAACTTTTTTACCGCTAAAAGCCGTGCGGCAATATGCTTTTCTGCATCGTAGTAATCGGGCAATGACAAATACTCGCCCCCGTCCATAATTTCGGTACGGATTTGGAAACAGTCTATCAGTCGGTCAATACAAATTTCCACCGTGCTTTCTTTACATTCGAGTAAACGGCAGGCAACACTTACAAATTTATCCCTTGGCAAACAGGTGTGTCCGTTAAACAAATTTTTGCGTAAAACATACTCAATTCCGGCACAAACCCTTAATTCGCTGTTGCGGTCAAATTCGTAATCGTTTGCAATATCTTCGGCAGTTTCAAAAGAAAAATCTATCCCCTCACTGCAAAGCACATAAGGGTTTGCTTTAATCATTTCTATTGATTTATCCCCGAATTTGCGGT
>CAMFZK010000125.1 GCA_946006915.1 uncultured Clostridia bacterium | reverse complement strand
ACATTATGTCGTTGAATGGCGGTGGAAAAACAAATATTTTTATTAAGTATCAAAATTTATTTTAGGGTGGTTTTTAAAATTTTGATACAAAAATAAAAATTGGAGGAATTGCATTGATAAATGTAAGTATATTTGAAGACGGCAATATCGTCACTTACGGTGATACGGTTTCGGGTAATATTATGAGCGAAAAGATTAAATTCAGTTTTCCGAATACTTGGAACGGATATACCAAGACAGCCGTTTTTGAAAACGGAAATACCGTGATTAGTGTAATACTAAACGGCGATGACAGTATTTGCACAGGTACAGATGAATGTTATATTCCGTATGAGGTTATAAAACCGCCTCGTTTCTCGGTTTCGGTTTACGGAAATAAGGGAAACTCACGAATAACAACCGCCGTAACTAATATTGACGTAAAGGAAAACGGAGTGAAAGAGGGTAACATTCCTGCAAGTCCCACTCCCGAAGTGTACGAACAATTAGTAAGTATAGCAAATAAGGCGTTAAGCGTAGCCGAATCGGTCCGAAATGACGCCGATAGCGGAATGTTTAAAGGCGAACAGGGTGAACCAGGACCGCAGGGTCTTAAAGGTGAGCCGTTTAGATATTCGGATTTTACCGAAGAGCAGTTAAAAAACCTGAAAGGCGAACAGGGTATTAAAGGTGTTAAAGGCGAAAAGGGCGACAAGGGTGACCGTGGCGAAACCGGAGCACAAGGTCCCAAAGGTGCAAACGGTACGAACGGCTTAAACGGTAAAGACGGTAAAGATGGCTACACTCCTCAAAAGGGTGTGGATTATTTCACCGACCAAGATATTGAGGGACTTAATATTCCCGCTGTAGACCAAAAATTTAACCCGACAAGCGAAAACCTACAGAGCGGTAAGGCGGTAGCGGAAGCGGTAAGCCCTATAAGACAGACAATAAAGATTGATACCCCTGTATGGACGGTACAACCGACGGTTGATGGGACGTTAAACGAAACTTTTAAAACCTTCAAATAAAATACATCTTACATATGCGGGGTTTAGTGATTTAAGCAGATCGACCGAGGAATTTCAAAATCGGGAAATTTCATATTTTAAATTATTTTCAAACAGTGCATTTTATTTCGGTAACGGAACGGTTATAACCCTTGAAGAATTTGCATAATAATTTATAAACCCTATTCATATTGTACGAATTGTGTATAAATTGCTTAAAATAACATAGATTTGCAGGGTCGAAAAATCAAAGAAAGCCGACAGTAATAACTTATTTTAAAGAGTTACTGTCGGCTTTTATGCGTTTTATGACAATTTGTTGACATTATATAAGTTATGTGGTAAAAATTTTTAGAATGAGGTAGTAGTTACTTTTATATCATATTGGGATTTTTAATCTGAAAAAGAGGGGTATTAAATGGAACCTTTTGAGAATAAAATTTGTCTTTCGTCACCCACCATGCACGGAAAAGAAATGCAGTACGTAAAAGAAGCATACCAAACCAACTGGATGTCAACGGTTGGTGAGAATATAAACGAGGCCGAACGGCTTGCCTGTGAAAAGGTTGACTGTAAATATGCGGTTGCGCTTTCTTGCGGAACTGCTGCTTTGCATTTGGCGGTAAAACTTGCGGGGGTAAAACCCGGTGATAATGTTTTTTGTACCGATATGACCTTTGCCGCTACCGTAAATCCCGTTATGTACGAAAAAGGCAACCCGATATTTATTGACACCGAGTATGACACTTGGAACACTGACCCTATTGCCCTTGAAAAAGCATTTCAAATCTACCCGGATACAAAGGCGGTGGTGATTGCCAACCTTTACGGCACGCCTGCCAAATTCGATGAAATTACGGCAATTTGCCAAAAACACGGGGCGGTGCTTATTGAAGATGCTGCCGAATCGCTCGGTGCTACATACAAGGGAAAACAAACAGGAACCTTCGGTAAATACAACGCTGTTTCTTATAACGGCAATAAAATTATTACCGGTTCTTCGGGCGGTATGCTTTTAACCGACGATAAAGCGGCGGCTGAAAAGGCAAGAAAATGGTCTACACAGTCAAGAGAAAATGCCCCTTGGTATTCCCACGAAGAAGTCGGCTACAACTACCGAATGAGTAATGTTATTGCGGGGGTTGTAAGGGGGCAGTACCCACATTTGGAAGAACACATTGCCCGCAAAAAGGAAATCTATTTAAGGTATAAAGAGGGACTTAAAAATTTACCTGTAAGTATGAATCCTTATGATGAAAAAGTTTGTGAACCGAACTTCTGGCTTTCCTGCCTTATTATCGATAAAGATGCTATGTGCCGCCAGGTTAGAAGTGAAAGTGATGCTTGCTACATACCGAAAAGGGCAAATCCTGCCCTACTGAAATTTTAGAAACCCTTGCAAAACACAATGCCGAGGGCAGACCTATTTGGAAACCGATGCATATGCAGCCGATTTACCGTATGAACCCCTTTATTACTAAAGAGGGTAACGGCAGAGCAACCACTAACGCTTATATTGAAGGATGCGGGATTGACGTCGGTGCGGATATTTTTGAGAGAGGACTTTGTTTGCCGAGCGATATTAAAATGACAAACGCAGAGCAGGACAAGGTTATTGAAATTATTAAATCCTGTTTTTAAAGGAATATTTTAAAAAACTTTAGTTGAGAGCGGTATAAACCCCCGCAGGATAAGTCCTGCGGAGAGTTTTAAACTGTTTAGAATATTAAGAAAAGTTGGTAAAGGAAAAGAATGAAAGTTTTAATTGTTTCGGCAGAAGTTTGGCGTATCCTGTCAACGCTATGGGTACTTCCAAAGCAATGGAAGAAAAAGTTGCCGTTGCAAAATCACGAAACAGCGGTAAAACCAAAATTTGTTGCACCCGTTACGGTAATGTTATGTGCTCAAGGGGAAGTGTTATTCCGCTTTGGATAGACCAAATTAAAGCAGGCAACCCCATTACGATTACCGAACCCAATATGACACGTTTTATTATGTCGCTTGAAGAGGCGGTAGATTTGGTAATTTTTGCATTTGAACATGGCGAAAACGGAGATTTACTTATTAAAAAAGCACCTGCTTGTACTATCAGAACTCAGGCGGAGGCGGTTTGCGAACTTTTCGGCGGAGATAAGAATAATATTAGAACAATAGGTATCCGCCACGGCGAAAAAATGTACGAAACTCTGCTTACTAATGAGGAGTGTGCTCACGCTGTTGATATGGGTGACTTTTACCGTGTCCCTGCCGATAACCGTGGGCTAAATTATGATAAATACTTCAAAGAGGGCGACGA
>CAMFZK010000124.1 GCA_946006915.1 uncultured Clostridia bacterium | reverse complement strand
ACCATCCTTTCCAAGAATGATGCAAAGTTCCTTTTTAGCACGGTACAAAAGGTTGCAATGCTAAAACAATAATCCCTTTCATATATATCTTTAAAGGGGTTGATTTTTTGTTTAATCTTTTAGTTGAAATCTTATCTAACTTTTTTTATTTTGCCTTGCACGTTACGGGTGCGGGTTCTTTTCCGCCGCCGCTTAGTGCTAAAAAGGAAACCGAACTGTTGGAAAAAAGCCGTAACGGCGACAATGATGCACGCAATAAACTGATTGAGCATAACCTGCGGCTTGTAGCGCACATTGTGAAAAAATATTACAGCGCCTTTGCCGAGCAGGACGACTTGATTTCCATTGGCACAATCGGCTTAATTAAAGCGGTGGAAACCTTTAAATCCGACAAAGGTATTCGCCTTGCAACATATGCCGCCAGATGTATTGAAAATGAAATTTTAATGTTTTTAAGAAACCAGAAAAAGACTTCGCAAGACGTTTTTATAAGCGACCCGATTGACACCGACAAAGAGGGCAACGCCCTAACACTTATTGACGTTATAGCCGACAAAACCGATTTTGTTGAAGAAATCGACACAAAAATGAAACTTAATAAACTAAAAAAAATACTTACAAAGGTATTAGACAAAAGAGAACTTGAAATAATAGAAATGCGGTACGGTATAAACGGCAAGAAAGAACTTACCCAACAGGAAATTGCCAAAAAATTGGGTATTTCACGCAGTTATGTTTCACGCATAGAAAAATCTGCTTTGGAAAAACTTAAAAAGCAGTTTTAATAATTGACAGAAAAAAATTATAGTGTTATAATTTTTCAAAAGGAAAAAAGAGTGATTAAAATGAATGTTAAAGAATTGAAAAATGTAACTAAAGAATACAAATACAAAATTGATTTACACTGCCACACAAAACCGGCAAGCCCGTGCAGTGACATTACTCCCGAAAGAATGATTGAACTCTATAAGGAAACGGACTATGACGGGATTGTTATTACAAATCACTTTATTGATTTTATTCTTAAAAGTGACGACCCCGAAACCGTAAGCCAAACCTATTTGGAGGATTATTACAAAACCAAAGAATTAGGCGAAAAACAGGGACTTAAGGTTTATTTGGGAATGGAAATCCGTTTTCCCGAAAACTGTAACGATTATTTGATTTACGGCATTCGGGAAAGCGATGTTAAGCAACTTTTTTCCTACATCCACGGGGACTATATTTCTTTTTATAAAGATTTTAAAAGTAAGGACAATGTTATTGTTCAGGCGCACCCGTTTAGGAGTAATATGACCTTGCAAAACCCCGATTACCTTGACGGAATTGAGACCTTTAATATGCACCCCGGCCACAATTCAAGAATAGCGGTTGCCACAAAATACGCAAACGAACACGAGGGCTTTATTAAAACAGGCGGTACTGATTTTCACCACGAAGGTCATCAAGGTTTAGGCGGTATTTTTACCAAAACTTTGCCGGAAGATTCGTTAGGTCTTGCAAAAATTTTGCAGTCGGGCGATTATTTATTAAATGTTGCGGGTGATATTGTAATACCTTAAAATTGCAGTTTTCCCATAAAAAATTTACCTCCCCTTAACACAAAGGGGAGGTTGTATTTTATATAATTCTAACCTTTATTACGCCTTCAATATCAGCAATTTCTTCTTTCAACTGCTCGGTTTCAACATCGGCGATATCAAGCATTGTATAAGCATAATCTCCACGGGATTTATTAAGCAGATTTTCAATGTTAATACCGTCATCCGAAATAAGGCCGGTAATTTTTGTAAGCATATTGGGAATATTTTTGTGAATAACGCAAACACGGTTTTTACCGCTGCGGGGCATTGTAACTTCGGGCAAATTAACCGAGTTTACAATATTACCGTTTTCAATATAGTCAATAAGTTCTTTAGCCGCCATAGACGCGCAGTTGTCTTCCGATTCGGGGGTAGATGCACCCAAGTGCGGAATTGCAATAACGCCGTCGGTATCTAAAATTTCATCGCTTGGGAAGTCGGTAACATAGGCCGCAACCTTGCCCGATTCGAGCGCCGCTTTAATAGCGTCATTATTAACAAGTCCGCCGCGGGCGAAGTTAAGAATACGAACGCCGTCTTTACATTTTGCAATAGTTTCGGCGTTTATTAAATTCTTTGTAGAATCGGTAAGCGGAACGTGAATTGTAATATAATCGCACTTTGCAAAAATTTCGTTAATATCGTTAATATAAACCGAATTATGGTTAAGATTCCAAGCTGATTTAACCGAAAGGTAGGGGTCGTAACCGTAAACAGTCATACCAAGGTGGTTAGCGGCATTTGCAACCATAACCCCTATTGCGCCAAGACCGATAACACCCAAGGTTTTGCCCTTAATTTCCGGTCCTGTGAATGCGCCTTTGCCCTTTTCAACCATTTTGCCGACTTCCGCACCGTTGCCTTTAAGGGTTTTTGCCCATTCAATACCCGAAATAACACGGCGTGAACTGATAAGAAGACCTGCAATAACAAGTTCTTTAACTGCATTTGCGTTGGCGCCGGGGGTGTTGAAAACAACTATACCCTGCTCACTGCAACGCTCTATCGGGATATTGTTTGTGCCTGCACCCGCACGTGCAATCGCTTTTAAAGTTGCGGGAAATTCGGTATCGTGAAGTGCGGCGGAACGAACAATCGCACCGTCGGCATTTTCCACTTCATCGCCTACTGTATATTTATCGTCAAAAACTTCAAGTCCCGACTTTGAAATTTTATTATAGGTTTTAATTTTATACATTACATATTCTCCTGTTCGAATTTCTTCATAAATTCTACCAACTTTTCAACACCCTCAACCGGCATTGCATTGTAGATAGAAGCACGCATACCGCCGACGGTACGGTGACCTTTAAGGTTTACAAAACCTGCCTTTTTGGCTTCCGAAACAAATTTAGCGTCAAGTTCTTCATTGCCTGTTACGAACGGAACATTCATTAAAGAACGGTCTTCCGGCACAACTGTTCCTTTAAACATTTTACTGTTATCAAGAAAATCGTAAAGAATTTTGGCTTTTTTCTCGTTTATTTCTTTCATTTTTTCGAGTCCGCCCATTTTCTTAATCCATTTAAAGGTAAGACCTGCAACATAAATGGTGTAGCAAGGCGGGGTGTTGAACATAGAACCGTTTTCGGAATGAGTTTCATACTTTAGCATTGTAGGTGTAATATCCATAGCATTGCCGATTAAATCTTTACGGATAATAACAATGGTAACACCTGCGGGGGCAACATTCTTTTGTGCGCCTGCGTAAAGCATACCGAACTTTGTAACGT
>CAMFZK010000123.1 GCA_946006915.1 uncultured Clostridia bacterium | reverse complement strand
CCCTCGTCAGAGGGAGGCATTGGTTTGTGTAAATTGCCTTCAATTCGATAGCCCTTTTTACTTTAAATATTAAGTGCCGAATATACCGCCGAAAGCATATCGTCCTTTTCGCAGATTTCTTTAAATCTTACGGTTGCATTTTCTAACTGCTTAATGGGGGCAGGAATTTCGGTAGATGTTTCACTCGACAAAAGACGCACGGTGTCAAACTCGCTTTCTGCCTTTTTGTCCGAAACGGCGGAAAGTACGCTGTTTGCAAATTTATAAGGCGAAGCGGTGGAAGCGATAACGGTGGGAATATCGTCCCCCGTCGCATTTACATACTGTTCGTAAACATTCATAGCAACTGCGGTGTGAGTATCGCAAAGGTAGCCGTATTCGCTGAAATACTTCTTTATTGTTTTAAGTGTTGCATTGTCATCACAGCAACCGCCCCAAAACAGTTCGCCCATTTTTGTTTTAATTTCCTCGGTCGCATAAAATACGCCGTCTTTTGCTAAATCGCTTTGCATTTTTGCAACCGCTTTATCGTCATTACCCGAAAGTTCAAACAACATTCTTTCCAAATTGCTGGAAATCAAAATATCCATAGACGGAGAAATAGTGGTAAAGAAACTGCGGTTGCGGTCATATTTACCGGTGTTTATAAAGTCGGTCAAAACATTGTTGGCGTTAGAGGCGCAAATGAGTTTTTTAATCGGCACACCCATTTTTTTAGCGTAATATGCCGCCAAAATGTTACCGAAGTTGCCGGTAGGAACAACCACGTTAAAACCGTCTTTCAAATAATCTTCTTCACGGTTTAATAAATCGCAGTAAGCCGAAACATAGTAAACAATTTGCGGGGCAAGACGTCCCCAGTTAATGGAGTTTGCAGAAGAAAACTGCATATTGTTGTTTGCTAATTTTTCTTTTACCGCACTGTCTGTAAAAATCTTTTTAACGCCGGTTTGAGCATCGTCAAAATTACCTTTAATGGCGCAAACGTGAACATTTTCACCTTTTTGAGAGTCCATTTGCAATTTTTGCATAGGGCTTACGCCGTCACTCGGGTAGAATACCATAATTTCGGTATCCTTAACATCGCAAAAACCTTCAAGAGCGGCTTTGCCGGTATCGCCCGATGTGGCAACCAAAATTACAATTTTTTTGCCGTTTGAAACCTTTTTGGCGGAAGTGGTAAGCAAATAGGGCAAAAGTTGCAACGCTAAATCTTTAAACGCACAGGTAGGACCGTGCCAAAGTTCCAAAATATTTGCGTTTTTGCCCACTAAAGAAATGGGTGCGGGTTGTTCGTTGTCAAAACTGCCGGTGTATGCACCCTTTACGCAGTAATCAATTTCCTCGTCGGTAAAATCGTTAAGGAAGTTTTTAAGTATATATTTGGCTCTGCCTATATAATCGAGTTTTGCGATTTCTTTAAAATCCGTGTCACAAAATTTCGGGAAAGTATCCGGTACAAAAAGTCCGCCCTCTACCGAAATACCCTGCGAAATTGCCTTTGCCGCAGTAACCTTAACCGATTTATCCCTTGTACTTACATAATCCATAACATTTTCTCCTAAAAATCATATCTTCTTTTATTTTAATATACTAAACGCCCTTTGTCAAAGGTTTGTAGTAAAATCAAAGGCATTTTTATAAAAAATTTTAAAAAGCAGGTCTTTTTTCAGTCCCATTTCAAGCAGTTTCCTGTATAAATCGGGTATTTTTGATATATTTTTAATTTCTTTTGGCATTACAGCGCCGTCAAAATCACTGCCTATTGCTATATTATTTTCAAGCCCCATTTCACAAAGGTGGTATATATTTTGGTAAATATCATCGTAAAAACTGTCACCTAAAAACGGGGGATAAAAATTAAGACCTATAATACCGCCTTTTTGTGCTAAAAGTTTTATTTGGCAGTCGGTCAAGTTCCTTTTGTTACCGCAAATACTGCGGCAATTACTGTGGGTGGCAAGCACCGTTTCCGCTTTGTCTATTACACCGTAAAAACTTTTGTCATTAAGGTGGGAAACGTCTACCGCCATACCGATTTTGTTCATTTGCGTTATAACATCTTTGCCGAAAGCCGAAAGCCCTTTTTCGGAATTAACCCCGCCCGCAATTAGATTTTCGTTGTTCCAAGTAAGGGTTAAAAATTTTATTCCGTCCTGCTTTAATTCATACAGTCGGTCGATTTTGTCTTCAATAACGCTTCCGCCCTCTACCGCAAAAAGGGGGTTTACTTTACCGCACAAACTGCCCTTTAAATGGTTTAAGGCGTTTTTATAAAACAAAAACGGATTTTCGGTGTCTTCCTTTATCCAAATTGCAAAGGTTTGGGTCCAATTTTCAAAACATTCCCCAAGTTTTGCCGAAACGGCAAGGGTGTTTTCACAAAACCCCTCGTTTTTTAAATACATTTCATAAGCGGTGTCACAGTGCAAATCGAAAAAATCCATTATTATACCTCAAAATGCGTTAGAAATATAGTGAAGTTTATAACCCGTTTTTCCGTCCTCTTTTTTAAAAACCGTAACCTCTGCCACATCAAATCTGGGTTGCAGAGTACAGTCGGTTTTGCCCCGAAAATCTTCTGCCGTTTTTATAATTCTTGCCCTTTTAAAAGCGTCTACCGCTTCGCTGCCTGAAATTAAACTTGCCTGTTTTCGGGTTTTAACCTCTACAAAAAGAATATACTCGGTATTTTGGGCTATAATGTCAATTTCACCGTATTTGCAGGTGTAATTACGCTTTATTACCGAAAATCCCTTTTTCCGTAGGTAGTTTGCTACCCGATTTTCTCCCTCTGTTCCGGTTTTTCCTATATTCATTTGTTACCGCCTAAAATGTTTTTTAAAAAAGATAACCTGTGTATTTCACAAGCACCGTACTGTTTTATTAAGTCGGTGTGCAGTTTTGTGCCGTAACCTTTGTGTTTTGCAAATTGATATTCTGGGTACTCTTTATCGTAGCTTAGCATCAGTCGGTCACGGCTTACTTTAGCCAAAATCGAAGCGGCGGCTATCGACATAGATTTACTGTCCCCCTTAACAACGGCAGCCGCAGGGACTTTTATATCTTTCGGTATTCGGTTGCCGTCAATAAGCGCAAAATCCACGTTACGAAGTCGGTTTATCGCCCTGTTCATTGCAAAATATGTAGCGTTTAAAATATTGTGGTTTTCAATTTCCTCTAAACTTCCGTAAGCAATAGAGTAATCCACCGCTTTTTCTATAATAATGTCAAAAAGTTGTTCCCTTTTCTTTTCGCTTAACTTTTTAGAATCGTTAAGTCCCTCTATTTCGGTGCCGAAAGGCAGTATAACCGCCGCCGCACACACAGG
>CAMFZK010000122.1 GCA_946006915.1 uncultured Clostridia bacterium | reverse complement strand
GTATCTACAAACAGGTCTGCAAGTTCCAAAGCAGTGCCGATTCCGATAACACGTCCGCCCAAACAAAGCACATTTGAATTGTTGTGCAAACGGGTATATTTTGCCGAAAAATGTTCACTGCAAGCGGCGGCACGAATACCTTTAAATTTGTTTGCGGCAATCGACATACCGATTCCCGTACCGCAAACCAAAATGCCTAAATCGGCTTCACCTTCTAAAATACCTTTACAAAGTTTTGAAGCAATATCGGGATAATCTACCGATTGGTTTTCGTAAATACCGTAATCCACTACCTCAAACCCACGTTGTTTTAAATGTTCGGCAATAGCGTTTTTATGGTCAAATCCGCCGTGGTCACAACCTACTGCAATTTTCATTATTTGTTTCCCCTTTTTTGTTTTAATTCTCTTTCCGCTTGCGGTAAGCGTAAATATAACGGTAAAAGTTCGGCGGGGGATACTGTTTCCCCGTTTTGGAACTTTTCTAAAGCGGTAAGTCCCACTCCTACCGCATTTTGAAAGCGGTTTTGAGGTGAAGATATTTTAACATTTAAAATATTCTTTACTAGTGGGTAGAAAATATCCGTACCGTCACCCGTTATAATTATTTTTTTACTCTTTTCGGAATGGCTTTTAATTTCTTCTGTTAATTGGTCGCAAAGTAGCGCCCTGTCCTCGCAAAGACGGGTAATTTTACCGTCCTCAATATCAAAAAGTGCGTTATATACTTGGTTACATCTTGCGTCCATAACCGCACAGACAGTACAGTTTGTATCGGTAAAATTTTGTGCCATTGCACGAAGCGTAGAAACGCCGACGCAAGGTAATTTTTTGGCTATTGAAAGCCCTTTAATTGCACTTATTCCAATCCGCACGCCGGTAAAAGAACCGGGACCGTTTGATATTGCAAACCCGTCAATATCGCCAATATCCGTCAAAGCGGATTTTAAGAGGTTTTCCACCATTGGTAAAAGGGTTTGGGAATGTGTTAGTTTTACATTTGCATAAGCCGATGCTAAAATTTTACCGTTTTCCAGCAAAGCCGCCGATGCGGGTGTTGCCGAACACTCTAATGCCAAAATTTTCATACTATTCACCCTTTTTTGAAACGGTAATTTCCCGTGCGGTATCATCTATGCGTGCAAATTCAACATAAATTGTATTATCGGGAAGGGCGTTTTCAATGTTCTCGCTCCATTCACACGCTAAAACAGCACCGTCTTCTATATAGTCAAAAAAACCTGTAGAATAAAGGTCTTCCCAACCCAAAACACGGTACATATCAAAATGGTAAAGCGGTATTCTTCCGCTTAAATATTCGTTTATTAAAGCAAAGGTAGGGGAGGTGACCTGCTCGGTGCAGCCGAGTCCTTTAGCAAGCCCCCGTGTAAAACAGGTTTTGCCCATACCGAGACCGCCGCGAAAGGCGATAACAACACCGCCGTTTAATGTTTTTCCCAAATTTTCACCGATTTTTTCGGTTTCTTCGGGACTTCGTGATATAAATTTTTCCATAAAATGCCTTTTTAACAAATAATTTTACATAATTATAACATATTTTTGGACTTTAGTAAAGTGTTACTTGAATATTTAAGCGAAATAAAATATAATGGAACTATAAATGTTTACGGAGGATTAAATTTTGAAACATTTGATGGCAAAAATAGCCGATTTTTTTCGTGAATCGGATAAAATATTACTTATTTTGTGTTTTCTTGCAACCTCTTACGGTTGTATGGCGGTTTTTTCTGCAACGCATTATATGTCAACCTATCGCCCTGTAATTGTCCAATTTATTTGTATGGTAATGGGGATTGCGGCGGCTATGATTATTTCCACGGTTGATTATGATGCAATTTTAAGACGGTGGTATTTAGTCGGCATTTTGGGGTTAATACCTGTTATTTTAACCTTTTTTATCGGTTTCGCACCTGAGGGTACGGACGATAAAGCGTGGCTTAATTTAGGGTTTACCACCTTTCAGCCGTCCGAACTTTTAAAGGTTTGCTTTGTTATTACTTTTAGCACTCATTTAGCAAAGGTTAAACGCAATATAAATAAATTAAAGGTTTTATTGCCTGTTTGTCTGCACGGTGCTTTCCCAATTATACTTATCTTTGTTCAGGGTGACGCAGGTACGGCGCTTGTATTTGCCATAATGGTATTGTTTATGCTTATGGCTGCCGGTGTTTCGTGGAAGTACTTTTTGGCGGCATTTTCGGCGGCTGTTGTTGCCTCGCCGATAGCGTATTTCTTCCTACTTAACGACGACCACCGCCAAAGAATTATAAATATGTTTGATATTGACGGTGATATAAAAGGCGTTGGTTGGCAACAGTACAGGGGAAGAATGGCACTCGCTAACGGCGGATTGTTCGGTCAGGGTTATTTAAACGGTGACCTTACCCAAATAGGAAAGCGTGGCGTACCCGAGGGACATAATGACTTTATTTTTGTATGTATAGGCGAAGAACTCGGGTTTTTGGGTTGTCTTGTAGTACTTATTCTTTTAGCCGCTATTTGTTTGCGGTGCTTGCAAATTGCACGGCTTTCGGCTAAGGACGAGGGTAAATTTATCTGTGTCGGCGTTTTTTCAATGCTTTTTGCACAAACTGTTATAAATGTCGGTATGTGTACCTCAATAACACCGGTTATTGGTGTTACGCTTCCGTTTTTCAGTGCGGGCGGTACTTCGCTTTTGTGCCTTTATTTAGGCATAGGTTTAGTGCTTAATGTGTATATGCACCGAAATTCCCGAACGATTTATTTGCATGATTAAACAGTAGATTGTAAAGATATTAAAAAATGCCTCCAGTAATGGAGGTGTTTTTAAATTCAAGTTAAATACTGCCGTTTTCCTTTAATATTTTCAGTTTAAGTACTGCGGCTTGGGTTTTTGCGTCCTTAATTTCGCCGTTTAATATCATTTCTACCGCTTTGTTAAGCGGTATTTTTTCTACTTCCAAAAATTCGTCCTCGTCGGGGCAGGTTTGTCCGAAATCAAGTCCTGTTGCGGCAAACATCCAAATAATTTCTCCGCAATATCCCGGTGTTGGGTAAAGTTCGCCAAGCGGAATAAATTTCTTTGCGGTAGCACCGGTTTCTTCCTTTAATTCACGTTTTCCGCACAAAAGCGGTTCTTCGGCGGCAGAGTCACGTTTGCCAGCCGGTATTTCCAAAATTTCTTCCATATACGGGTAACGAAATTGTCTTACGAACAGAACCTCGTCATTATCGGTTAAAGCGGCAACACAAACACCGCCGTTGTGTTCAACAACTTCACGTATTGCTGTGGAATCTGTCTCTTATACACATCTGACGCTGCCGACGATACTCCTTGTGT
>CAMFZK010000121.1 GCA_946006915.1 uncultured Clostridia bacterium | reverse complement strand
AAATTAAAAAAAGGAGAGTTATTATGAGTTTAGTACCTTATGTTTTAGAACAAACCAGCCGTGGAGAACGCTCTTACGATATTTTTTCACGTCTTTTAAACGACCGTATCATTATGCTTAATGACGAAGTAAACGATACCACCGCAAGCATTGTTATTGCGCAAATGCTTTATTTAGAAGGTCAAGACCCCGAAAAGGACATAAATTTTTACATTAACAGCCCCGGCGGTTCGGTTACCGCAGGTATGGCTATTTACGATACTATGCAGTACATTAAGTGTGACGTAAGCACCATTTGTATGGGTATGGCGGCAAGTATGGGCGCTTTCCTTTTATCTTCGGGTGCAAAGGGCAAAAGATTGGCTCTTCCCAACAGCGAAATTATGATTCACCAACCCTTGGGCGGAACACAAGGTCAAGCAACCGAAATTTTAATCCACGCAAAGCACATTGAAAGAACAAGGGCAAACCTTAACCGCATTTTAGCGGAAAACACCGGTAAATCTTTGGAAGAAATAGAAAAAGATACCGAACGTGATAATTTTATGACCGCCGCCGAAGCCAAGGAATACGGTCTTATTGACAAAGTAATTACAAAGAGGTAATCTAATGCCTAATAAAAACGACGATATGGAAATTTGCTGTTCCTTTTGCGGTAAATCGCAGGACGAAGTAACCCGTCTTGTAGAGGGTCCGGGCGTTTATATATGCGACAGTTGTATTTCGTTTTGCAATTCCCTTTTGTTTGAAGACGAAACCGCCGCACGTTCACGCCATAAAAAGCAGTCGGAAAAGGAATTTGTGCTTCCCAAACCGCAGGAAATTAAGCAAAAGTTAGACCAATATGTAATCGGTCAGGACGATGCAAAGAAAACCCTTTCGGTTGCAGTTTATAACCACTATAAACGCATATTTAAAGAGACCGAGGGCGACGTTGAACTCGGCAAAAGCAACGTGCTTATGTTAGGTCCTACCGGTGTGGGTAAAACCTTGCTGGCGCAGACCTTGGCAAAAACGCTTGACGTGCCGATAGCCATAACCGATGCCACCACTTTGACCGAGGCAGGTTATGTCGGCGAAGACGTTGAAAACATTTTACTCCGTCTTATTCAAGCGGCGGATTATGACATTGAAAAAGCCCAACGCGGAATAATTTATGTTGACGAGATTGACAAGATTGCAAGAAAGTCCGAAAACGCCTCTATCACCCGTGATGTAAGCGGTGAGGGTGTGCAACAGGCACTCCTTAAAATTCTTGAGGGTACGGTTTCCAACGTGCCGCCCCAAGGAGGAAGAAAACACCCGCAACAGGAATTTATTCAAATTGACACTACAAATATCCTGTTTATTTGCGCCGGTGCGTTTGACGGTATTGAAAAGGTTATAGAACGCCGTATAGGCGGCAGCAGTTTGGGTTTTGGGGCGGACGTTAAATCCCCCAAGAGCAAAGAGGCCGAGGCAATGGGTATGACCGCCACCCACCAAGATTTAGTAAAATTCGGTATTATTCCCGAATTGGTGGGACGCTTGCCGGTAATTACCGCTTTAAAGGGAATGGATAAAGAAACCCTTATCCGCATTATGGTTGAACCCAAAAATTCCATTGTAAAGCAGTATGAAGCACTGTTTAAAATGGACGGCGTGGAACTTGTGTTTGAGCAATCGGCTTTAGAAAAAATTGCCGAACTCACAATAGAACGCAAAACGGGAGCAAGGGGACTTCGTTCAATTATTGAGGGTGTTTTACAGCCGTTAATGTTTGAAACCCCGTCTGACAGCAACATAAAAAAAATAACTATTACACGTGACACCGTGGAAAACGGCAAAGCGGAAATAGAAAGAAATTAAAAAAGAGTAAAAGATAAACCTCTCTGCCGAATTTCGCAGAGAGGTTTGATTTTTTAGTTTATTTTCCCTTTACAACTTAAAAGTTGATATATGTCAAGGGGTTAACCTGCTTATTGTTTACAATCACTTCAAAATGAAGATGCGGACCGGTTGAACGTCCTGTATTGCCGAGTTTGGCAATTTGCTGACCTTGTGTTACGGTATCGCCCGCTTTGACGCAAAGTGCACTGTTATGTGCATATCTGGTTTTAAGTCCGTTACCGTGGTCAATTACAACCGAATAGCCGTAGTTTCCGTCCCATCCGGCAGAAACAACAGTACCTGCTTTGGAAGCAAAAATAGCAGTACCTACATTGCCCGAAAGGTCAACGCCCTTGTGTCCCCTGCCGTCACCCCAATAAGCGGTGATTTTTTTAACATTTGCTTTACCCATTGGGTGGATAAGTCCCGCAGAAGTTGCGGTGGCTTTTTGGGTTGCCGCAGAATACTGAACCTTTGTGCCTTTTTCCACAACCTGTGTTACGGGTTGCTTAACAACTTCGGTAGAAACAACCGTTCTTGCAGTTTCTGCACCGTTTATATTTTCCACGGTTTCAACCGTGCGGTTAATTCCGTTTTCACCTGCGGTTACAACCTTTTCATAACCTACATATTGGTCGTTGCGCTTTTCGGTTTTGGTAGCAAAGCCGATTTCCTTTTCGCTTGTAACGGTAGAAACGGTTTTAACCTGCAATGCGTCTATCTTTGCTTTTGCAATTCCCGTATCTTCAAGTTTTTCCTGCAAATAATATCCGCTTTCAACCGTAACATCTTCAACAAAGCAAGCGGTATTTTCCGCACCGTCAACAAAATAACGGCAACGTGCCTCTTCAAGGTAATCTTTTACATTAGAAAAGTTGGTATAAACAAGGGTTTCGCCGTTTACTTTTACGGCATAACCGTTTGAAATTGAATCGGTATTTTCAATAATAGCGTCAGCCAGGTCTGTTTCAGACTCTAACTTGTCCGCAACGGTAATAGTAAACTTAAATTTAGGGTTTTCAATTGCATCTTTTGCCGATTTGTCTTCCATATTATCAAGAAGCATTTGCTTTGCTTTATCAAAAACCGAAGTTCGGCTTACAACCGCAATGTTTTTGCCCGAGTAATTAACATTAAAACCAAAAGTAATGCCGCAAGCCACAATGCTAACCACAAGTGAAAGCACCGAAACCAAAGCAAAACTTGTAAATTTAACAAGTATTCTGTTTCCTTTTATGAATTTGAACGCCAGATTTATTTTTTCTTTAATCAAAGCCATAAAAATAACAGTCACCGCCTTTAAAAGTTACATTTTGTAATCATCACGAATGTTATTATAACAAAATAGTTACAAAATTGCAACCTTTTTTGTAATTTTTTTAATATTTTTTTAACTTTTTGGGCAAAAATTCAAAATTTTGGCTACTTAATCTCTGTCTCTTATACACATCTGACGCTGCCGACGATACTCCTTGTGT
>CAMFZK010000120.1 GCA_946006915.1 uncultured Clostridia bacterium | reverse complement strand
GTATTAAGGTGAAATCGCGTAAAACAAAGGCCCCCTTGCCTAAAGGGGGCTGTCACGGCAAAGACGTGACTGGGGGCTTTCGCATAAAGAATCCTAAATATATCCCTACACCGCCAAAATCCCCTCGCCAACCTAACGGTCGGCCCTCTCCCCTTTAGGCAAGGGGCGCAGACGGTTTCCTCTCTTTAGGCAAGGCATTCGTCCTCGACTGTCCGCAATTTATCCCTTGACCGCACCTGCGGCAACACCTTTTATAATATACTTTTGGCAGGATAAATAAAAAATTACCACAGGTATAATTGAAAGCACCAATAAAGCCATCATAGCGCCCATATCCACCGAACCGTAACCGCCCTTTAAATACTGCACCGCAACAGGTATGGTTTTATAGTCCTTACCTATTACAAGGTAGGGCAAAAGATAATCGTTCCATATCCACATTGTGTTTAGAATTGCCACCGTAATGGTTGTGGGTTTTAAAATGGGAAAAACAATCTTCCAAAACACCCCTAAAGCCCCGCAACCGTCCACCGTTGCGGCTTCTTCCACCCCTTTGGGTACGGATTTTATAAATCCCGAAAACATAAAAACGGCAAGTCCCGCACCGAACCCTAAATAGATTACGATAATTCCAATAGGGTTATCAAGCCGTAAAATGTTTGCGGTTTTAGACATTGTAAACATAACCATTTGAAACGGCACAATCATAGAAAAAATCAATAAATAGTAAAGAATGTTTGTAAAAAGGGTTTTAACACGCACTATATACCAAGCGGTCATAGAAGTGAAAACTATTATTGCCGCAACCGAAAAAACCGTAATAAACAGCGACCACCCGAAAGAGACGGGGAACCCTGTTGTGCTAATGCCCGTCTTATAGTTTGCAAACCCCTCGAAATTTGTGACATTCGGCAGTACAAAGGGTTCGGTTGTTATTGAAAATTTTGATTTAAAAGAGTTTACAACCACAATCAGTATGGGTGCTAAAAAGACGGCTGAAAGTATAATAAGCATTATAAAAAATAAGGTATTCGTAATTCGATTTTTCATTACTGTTCAACCTCTTTTCTGCGTGTAAGCACAAGTTGTGTCAGCGCTATTGCCGCCACAAGCAAAAAGAAAATTACCGCTTTTGCCTGTCCCACACCTTCGTAACCGTTTGTGCCGTAAAAAGTTTCGTAAATATCCAGCGCCAACATTCGGGTTTTGCCCGACGGCGCACCTGCCGTTAAAGCAAGGTTTTGGTCGAACAGTTTAAAAGAATTTGTTATGGTTAAAAACAAACAAATTGTAATAGACGGCATAACCGAGGGAATTGTGATTTTGAAAAGGGTGGTTAAACTGCCCGCACCGTCAACCTTTGCGGCTTCGGCAATGTCGGTGGGAATATTACTTATTCCCGCTATATAAATTATCATCATATAGCCAATCATTTGCCAGTTCATAAGAACAATAAGTCCCAAAAACCCGAAAACGGGTTTAGAGGTTATAGAATAGCCAAACCTTAAAAGCACCCCGTTTATAATAAGTTGCCAAATATAACCCAAAACAATACCGCCTATAAGGTTAGGCATAAAAAATACGGTTCTGAAAAACTTTGTGCCTAAAATATTGCGGGTTAATAAAAGTGCCAACAAAAACGCCGAAATGTTAATGCTTATAACCGAAGTTACGGCAACCTTTAAAGTAAACCACAACGAATTTAAAAAACCGCTGTCACCTTTAAAGGCGGTTATATAGTTGGACAAACCGATAAACCTTGCGTTTGTAACGGTTGTAAATTCGGTAAAGGAAAGGTAAATTCCAAGCACAAAGGGTATTAAAAAGGCAATTAAAAACGCTAATAAGGTTGGCAATACAAATATCGGAAAATATCTTTTAACCGATTTCATCTATTTTCGTTCACTCTTCCATTTTTCGGTAATACTTTTTTCAACCTCGTCCCACTTTTTTTCGCCTTGAACATAACTTAAAAGTCCGCTTCCTACTTCCTTTTTAAATCGGTCGCTTGGGAAAGCGGTAAAAATCCAGGGAACGGTGGTAAGAGATTCATCATTCATATAGCGTGAAATTTCCCTTGCTAACGGGTCGTTAGGCAGTTGGTCTTGGCTAAACGTGTTAAAGGGTGTTATAAAACCTAATTTTTCGGTAACGTATTTTTTGCCGGTTTCACTCGAAAAAAGCCATTCCAAAAATGCAATCGACGCTTTTCTTTGTTCCTCGCTTACATTTTTGTTTATCGCAAGGTAATTTTCCGTTCCAATGCAAATTCCCTGACCTTTTTCGCCCTCTATACCTGTGTAAATCGGCATCATTTTAATGTCGGCAGCTTTTACGGTGTTACCCTTGATATCCGAAATCTGCGACCAACTCCAATTACCGTTTTGAACCATTGCAACCTTGCCGAGTGCAAATTCCGCCATAGAATCTGCAACCGATTTAGAACCCAAAAGGTTTTTAGGTGTTATTGAATTATTTGTGTAAAGGTCGAAAATGTTTTTAAAATTTTTGGAATATTTTAAAAGTATTTCCTTGGAATCCAAAAGCGCTAACGTGGGGTCAAGGTTTTCTTTGCTGTCCTTAAACTCATAGTAAAGCGGAATGTTTAAAAGGTGGCTCTGCCAACGCCAATCCTCGCCAGAAGAAAGGGAAGTAGAGGCAAAAACACCCTCTAACCCGAGTTCGGTTTTGTGGGCGGTCATATCTTCCACAACCGCCTTTAAACTTTCAAAGTTGTTTACTTCTTGCATACTGTCGATATCGGTCTTTTTGTCAGGTAGTTTAAAATAACGTTCCATAATGGCGTTGTTGTAAATAATACCGTACCCCTCTACAACATAGGGAATGGCATAAACACCCTTTTCGTCCTTAATTGCAAGCGAATCGTCCGCCAAAAACGAATAAAGGTTGGTATCCTTAATGTCAAGGCAGTAATCGTCCCACGAACGGTAGCCGATAGGACCGTTTACCTGAAAAATAGTGGGGGCGTTTGTTTTGGCAATTTCGGATTTTAGGGTTTGTTCATAGGTGTTTGCGGCGGCGGTTACAACCTTAACCGTAACCCCTTTTTCTTCCTTGTACTTTTTTGCAATTTCTTCGTAAATTGCGGCGGATTCGGGTTTGAAGTTTAAAAAGTAAACCTCTGCTTTGGCTTTGCCGCAACCTGTAAAAGAAATTAGGGAAACGGCACAAAAAACAGATAATATTAGCGATGTTATTCGCAATTTCATAGAAACACTCCTTAAAAGATTTCTTTTGTTATTTTTCCGCAAAAGAAGAAAAATATTTACAGTAAAAAAATAATGTAAAATTTAAAAAAATGCTTGACAACAGAATATTGTTGTGGTATATTATTTAGGCACTTTGAAAAAACGCTGGTGTAGCTCAGTTGGTAGAGCAGCTGATTTGTAATCAGCAGGTCGGGGGTTCGAGTCCGTCCACCAGCTCCACCGATTTTGAGAGTCTACAGGCGG
>CAMFZK010000119.1 GCA_946006915.1 uncultured Clostridia bacterium | reverse complement strand
TGGTTCGGCAGTTTAATTTCGGGCAGTAAAGCGGTGCTTTTAAGGGGTGTAAAACCCGAATGGATTTTACGTACCGTTACCGAAGAAAAATGCACAATAGTCTGGCTTTTAGTGCCGTGGGCACAGGATTTGCTTGACGCTATTGAATCGGGTAAAATTAAAACCGAGGATTATCTTTTGTCGCAATGGCGTTTAATGCATATCGGCGCTCAACCCGTACCACCCAGTCTTATTCGCCGTTGGCTGAAAATTTTCCCCAACCACAAGTATGACACTAACTACGGTTTAAGCGAATCAATAGGTCCCGGTTGTGTGCATTTGGGTGTTGATAATGTTCACAAAGTAGGTGCAATAGGAAAAGCGGGTTACCTTTGGGAAGTTAGAATTGTTAATGAAAAGGGTAACGACGTCCCTGACGGCGAAGTAGGGGAATTAGCGGTAAAAGGCCCCGGTGTTATGGACTGTTACTACAAAAACAAGCAAGCGACCGACGAAATTTTAAAAGACGGTTGGCTGTATACCGGCGATATGGCAAAGCAGGACGAGGACGGATTTATCTACCTTGTTGACCGTAAAAAGGACGTTGTAATTTCGGGCGGTGAGAATTTGTACCCAGTTCAAATTGAAGACGAACTTCGCAAATTCCAAAAAATTAAGGACGTTGCGGTTATCGGTATTCCCGACCCTCGGCTTGGGGAAATTGCGGCGGCAATTATTGAAATTAAGGAAAATGAAACCTGTACCGAGGAGGAAATTAACGAATTTTGTAAAGAACTTCCCCGTTACAGAAGACCGAGGAAAATTATTTTCGACAAAGTTCCGCGTAATCCTACCGGCAAGATTGAAAAACCCGTTTTAAGGGAAAAATATTGCCCTAAAGGATTAGTGGAATCACAGATAAACAGCTAAGGGGTTTTAAAAATGACAGCAAGTTTATTCACAGGAATATTGGTAGTCGGCTTTTTTGCGCTAATGCTTATAGTAGGTCTTTACTGCCGTAAACACGCAACCGACGTAAACGGTTTTGTTCTGGGCGGCAGAAATGTCGGCCCTTGGCTTACCGCTTTTGCATACGGCACTTCTTATTTTTCAGCCGTTATTTTCGTAGGTTATGCAGGTCAGTTCGGTTGGAACTTCGGTTTGGCTTCTACTTGGATTGGTCTTGGTAATGCGTTTATCGGTTCGCTTATTGCTTGGAATGTTTTAGGCAGACGCACCCGTGTTATGACACAGCACTTAAATTCCAAAACAATGCCCGACTTTTTCCAAAAAAGATATAATTCCAATGCTTTAAAAATTGCGGCATCGGTAATTGTGTTTATTTTCTTAATTCCTTACACCGCATCGCTTTATAACGGGCTTTCAAGTCTTTTTGCAATAGCGTTTGATGTGCCGTACTGGGTTTGCATTGCGGTTATGGCAATTCTTACCGGCGTTTATGTAATTTTCGGCGGATATATGGCTACTGCCGTAAACGATTTTATTCAAGGTCTTATAATGCTTGGCGGTATTATGGCGGTAATAGCGGCGGTTTTAAAACAAAACGGCGGATTTATGCAATCTACCGCACTTTTGGCAGAAAACAACGGCTGGGAATACGCCTCATTCTTCGGTCCTAACCCCTCTTTCCTTTTGGTTGTAGTGCTTTTAACCTCTTTAGGCACTTGGGGACTTCCGCAAATGGTTGGCAAATTTTATGCAATTTCCAACGAGGAGGCAATTAAAAAAGGTACTTTAATTTCCACCGTATTTGCTATTATCGTTGCAGGCGGATGTTACTTCCTCGGCGGATACGGACGGCTTTTTGTAAATGCCGATACCGTTGCAAACAAGGGCTTCGATTCCATTATCCCCTCAATGCTTTCAAACCTTTCGCCCTACATAATAGGAATAGTAATTGTTTTGGTGCTTTCGGCTTCAATGTCAACATTGTCTTCGCTTGTGCTTACTTCGGCATCAACCTTAACGCTTGACGTAATTCTTCCCGAAAGCAAAAACACCACCGAAAAGAAAAAACTTTTGGTACTTCGTTTGCTTATAGTTTTCTTTATTGCCCTTTCGGCAGTTATTGCAATACTTAAGGATACAATTTGGTCGGATTTTGTCTTCATTGCTCAAATGATGGGTGTTTCTTGGGGTGCGCTTGCAGGTGCATTTTTAGCACCTTTCCTTTACGGATTGTATTGGAAAAAAACCACCCGTGCGGCAGTATGGACTTCCTTTGTTTTCGGCGTAGGAATAATGGTAACCCAACTTTTAATCTCCTTAAAGGTATTCACGGTTTCGGGTGTATTTTTAACCACCGTCTTCCGTAATTCACTCTATTCGGGCGTTTTTGCTATGCTGGGTTCACTTGTTATTGTGCCGGTTGTAAGTTTAATTACGCAAAAGGGAGTACCCGGGGACGTAGACGAAAAATTTGCTTGCTATGACAGTAAAATAGTTGTAAGTGCAAAAAGTTCTTTAAATGATAAATAATACATTGTATTGCATTTAAATGCATTTTGCTTTATAATGAATTTATAATTCTTTCTAAATAACAGAGGTGTAGTAAATGAAAAAACTAATGCTCGGTAACGAGGCATTTGCAAGGGGACTTTACGAGGCGGGTTGTTCGTTTGTTTCAAGTTACCCCGGCACGCCAAGTACCGAAATTACCGAATATGCGGCAAAATACAGCGAAATTTATGCCGAATGGGCGCCTAACGAAAAGGTGGCTATGGAATCTGCTTTCGGTGCTTGTGTTGCGGGTAAAAGAAGTTTTTGCGGTATGAAACACGTTGGTTTAAACGTAGCCGCCGACCCGCTTTTCACCATAACATATACCGGTGTAAACGCAGGACTGATTATCGGTGTTGCAGATGACCCCGGTATGCACTCATCCCAAAACGAACAGGATTCCCGCCATTACGCTATTGCGGCAAAAGTTCCTATGTTAGAACCCTCCGATTCGGGGGAATGTATTGAATTTGTTAAATTAGGTTACGAAATTTCCGAAAAATACGATACACCCGTTTTTATTAAAATGTGTACCCGTGTTGCCCATTCGCAAAGCATTGTAACCGAAAGCGAAAGGGTTTTGCCAGAACAAAAGCCCTATTCAAAAGACGGCGCAAAATACATAATGATGCCGGGCAATGCCAAAAAAAGACACCCCATTGTAGAACAAAGAACCCTTAATTTAATCGAATTTGCCGAAACTTCAAGCATTAACCGCATTGAAAACGGCGCTGACAATTCTTTGGGTATTATTACTTCTTCTACAAGTTATCAGTATGTTAAGGAAGTCTTGGGGGATAAATACCCTGTGCTTAAACTCGGTATGATTAACCCGTTACCCGTAAAGAAAATCAAGGACTTTGCAAATACCGTTTCTAAAGTAATTGTTGTAGAGGAACTTGACGGTATCATTGAGACACATTGTAAAAATATCGGCGTAGATGTTGCGGGCAAGGAACTTTTCGGACCTATTGGCGAATTAAGCCAAAACATTGTTGCCGAAAAATTGGGCTTAACTGTACCGAAAGG
>CAMFZK010000118.1 GCA_946006915.1 uncultured Clostridia bacterium | reverse complement strand
ATATAATATCTTTTATATTGAATGTAGGTGTGTAAAATGAAGGATATTTTTAAAAAAAGTTTAAAGGTGTATTTTTTGCTGTTTTTAGCAAATATTATGTCTTTCTTTCTTATTATTTCGCTTAATGTTATTACCGTTGCGGTTTCAACCGAAAATATCGGATATGTGGCTTACGGCACTACCGACAAATCTCAAGAACCGAAACAACTCTATACACATTATTATGACCAAGGTGAGGATACAAAAAAAGCAGAGTTTGAAAATAACGGTTACACCGTTACAACAAGTTCTGTACGTTCTAATCCGTCTAAAACCGCAACGGTTGTTTCAAAATCAATCTCAACCGTTATGTGTGTAATTATTTTGTTTTTATTGATTTACAATAATTTGTGGAAATACGGTAATATCGACCGCACCGGGGTTAAATATAAAAACCAAAAAGAGCAAAAATATAAGGGCTTTATTGTGGGACTGATTGCGAATACACCTGCGCTGTTGCTTTTTGCCGTCTTAATTTTGTTTAAAAACGCTTTCGCAAAGAACTTTCCTGTTAAACTTTTCGGGTTATTAAATACTTATTTGTTTGATTTTTTAAATTTAATTTCCGCCAATACCGTCTTCGGAAATATTGCTTTTTGGCAGGTTGCGGTTATTTTACTTATGTTGTTAATTGTACCCTTATCTTGTGAAATAGCGTATTATTTAGGATATAAAGATATTATTTTAAGTGAAAAATTTGTTTATAAAAAGAAGGATACGGTGTAATAATGGCAGGTTTTTTTGGTTTATTTAACTATGAAAAAGAAGGTCCGGGAATTTCAAAGGACGGACCCAAGAAAAAAACATTTATTGTGTTTTTTGAAACTTTTTTCAGAAATATTTGGAAATTTATCCCCTTGAATTTAGTTTACATAATTATATCATTACCCATTCTAACAAACGGTTTGGCAAATGTCGGCATAACTAATGTTGCAAGAAACACCGCAAGGGATAAACACTCTTTCGGTTTGAGTGATTTTTTTGAAACCGTAAACAAAAACTTTAAACAGGGGCTTTTTGCGGGCATAATAAATACCGTAATACTGTTTTTAATAACATTCAGTTTGTGGTTTTATTATACCGGAAAGGGTGCTTTTGCAGCATTAGGGCTTGGAATTTCGCTTTCAATGCTTTTTGTGTTTACGGTAATGAATTTTTACCTTTGGACACTGATTATAACCTTCAAATTCACTTTAAAACAGGCATATAAAAACAGTTTTAAATTTGTTTTTATAAATCTTCCGAAAAACTTAATTTGCCTGTTTTTAAGAATTTTAATTATTGCCGTAAATATTGCTGTTCTTTTCCTTTCAGGAAACCATTGGCTTTTTGCACTTTTAATTGAACTTTTTGTTCTTGCGTTGACATATCCTTGTTTTAACGCTTTGTTAATTCAGTACTGCACTTTCCCCGCAATAAAAAAATATATAATTGACCCGTATTATAAAGAACACCCCGAAGAGGATTTGGAAAAACGCCGTGCTTTAGGGTTAGAGGTTGAAACAAAGCCCAAAAAGACCGAAACAGGGGAGAACACAACCGAAATTTCCGAAGAAGAGTCCGACGTTATTTTTGAAGACTGATTTTTACAAAAATTTTTGCATATAATTTCATATAAAACTTTTGGAGTGGTGTTATATGAATTGCAGAATTGCCGACCTTCGCAACAAACAGGTGGTTTGTGTTAAAAGCGGGGAAATTTTAGGTTATGTTTCAGATGTTGAGTTTAATACAACTACGGGAAATCTTGATTCCATAATCATTTTCGGCAGACCGAAATTATTGGGACTTTTCGGCAAATATGCCGATATTGTTATCCCGTGGGGAGATATTGAAGTAATAGGCGAGGAAACGGTCCTTGTAAAAAACGATTTACCATATTGCGAAAAACAATAACTATTTTTTTCATTTATTAAAAAATCACTTTCCGTACAAAATAGTATGGGAAGTGATTTTTTGAAATTTGCACGTAATTTAATAAAAACCGTTTTCTTTTGTTTAACGGCTTTTTGTATTTGTATTTTTAGTTTTGTTTTATATATTTCGGGTAATATAAACCGTGATTTTAAAATCAAAAAAGGTGAAACGCTTAATATTTCTTCACCCGTTCCTGTAACGGCGGTTTACAACGGTACTAAATTATCCCAAATAAGCGGGCAAAAAAATATAGGCGAAGAATTTTCGGTAGATTTAAAAGCGTTTGGAATTATACCTATTTCTACCGTTAATGTTGAGGTTGTAGACCAACTGCACGTTGCGGTTTTAGGAAGTCCGTTTGGTATGAAAATTTACACCGAAGGCGTTTTGGTAACCGATGTAAGCGAGGTTGAAACTAAAAACGGAAACTTAAGTCCCGCAAAAACAGCAGGTATAAAAAAGGGAGATTATATTGTTTCGGTGGATGGTAAAACCGTTTTAACCAATGAAGAACTGGTAAGTGTGGTTGAAAATTCGGGCGGCAGAAAATTAAAGTTTGAAGTCTTGCGTAACAATACCAAAATATATTTTAATATAACGCCGGTAAAATCGACAGATACCGAAACATATAAAATCGGTATTTGGGTGAAAGACAGTTCGGCAGGAGTGGGAACACTTACCTTTTACAGTCCGTCCGCCAATATAGTTTGCGGGTTAGGACACGGCATTTGCGACGATGACACGGGAAAACTTTTAAAACTAAACAGCGGGGAAATTGTCACAGCGGAAATTCTCTCGGTTGAAAAAGGTCAAGTAGGAAATCCGGGGAAACTGACGGGAAAACTTAATTATAAAACCTTGGGCGATATCAGTTTAAACTGTGAAATCGGTGTGTTTTCCTACCTAAAGGGCAACCTAAAATACGATAAATTAACCGAAATTGCCCTAAAACAGGAGGTAAAGGACGGCGGTGCAAAAATTCTTTGCACCGTGGATACCACCGAACCGAAGTTTTATTCCTGCAACGTAAAGGTGCGAAATTCCAACTACCATTCCAAAACACAAAATCTTTTGGTAACGGTGACCGATAAAGATTTACTGCAAAAAACAGGAGGAATTGTTCAGGGAATGTCGGGCAGTCCGATATTACAAAACGGCAAGTTAATAGGTGCTGTAACCCATGTTTTAATTGATGACCCGACAAAGGGTTACGGAATTTTTGCCGAAAATATGCTTGAAACCGCAAACTCCGTAGCAGATAAGAGTCGTGAACTTCCGCAAAAAGATGCCTCGTAAGGAACAACCTATGTGTTGTTCCGTTTCGGAAACACTGCGGATATATTTTTCAACGATTGTTCCGTATTTTTTCGGGACGATGTGGGCATCGTCCCCTACAATATCACATAATATCCGTTTTCTTTCCTTAACACAAATTGTAATAAAGTATGCGCCGTTTTGGTTGTAATCATAATTTTCTAATCTGTTTTGTTTTCTGTCAGGTAAACTCATAACTATCACCGTATTTATTATACCATAAATTAAAATTATTGCAATTTACAACAAAGTGTGCTATTATTATAATAATAAAGGCATTACCGAATTTTACCCCAAGTATAACTTTGAGGTTATGCTTGGG
>CAMFZK010000117.1 GCA_946006915.1 uncultured Clostridia bacterium | reverse complement strand
TCTTTAGCCAAATCATTAAGCATTGCCGAAATGCCGTCAAACTGGTCGGAAACCACCGAACGTACTTCGTCAATTCGGTTTTCGGCGGCAACACGTGAAGCATAGTCGGTATATCGCTTGTAAGCACAGTTTGCAACACGTGAAACCCTTAAACACCTGCCTTTAAATTCGTCCGGTGCGGCGCTTTCGGGCAAAGCGTTACCCGCTTTTACCGCCTTTGTAATATCAAGCACGGCGTTTACGGTTTCTTCACGCTTTTTTTCCCAACAGTGTATTCGCAGTTTACAGCCGGCACAGGCGTCTTCTTCTATTAAGTTTATAACCGTGCCGAAATCGGGCGAGTTGATTTTAGAAAGTTGGAAAGATACTTGGTCAACCGTTTCGGAAACGTCTTTAAGGGCGTTAGAAGCCAACTGCAACCGCATTGTAAGGGATTTTTTAAAACCCGTGGGAATAGCAAGTTTAGGGTAAGCCGAAAATATTTTGCTGAAGGTTATACCGGCATCTCTCGGTAATATTAAAAAAAGTACTGCACCTAAAGCAGTTTCTATTACTGTTGTCGGTATAAGATTTAAATCTTTGGTGGAAACAGCGCCGATAAAGGCGAAAATGACCGTTATAAACACCTGCGCATACTTGCCTAAAGACGAAAAAACACCCGCCATCAGTCCTGCCGCCGCAAAGGTTACGCCTATGTTTCCGTCAATTCCGCCAAGGCAGACCGTAAAACCAACCGTAATTCCGCTTATAGCACCCGAAATTATACCCCCGTATTTTGAAGCGGTGAGTATTAACATAACGCTTAAAATACGTCCTAACGAAACCCCGAACAAATTTACACCGTTAAGACCTAATAAAAACAGGTTAATTACAATAAGGGTTGTTGCCAGTTCGTCGGGCGAAAGTCCTGCCGCCGTTTTTGAAAAAAGTTTAAAACTGCGGCATACAAAATACGCCCCTACCGAAGACATCAGGGATTCCGCAAAAACACCGATAAGATTTCCCCCCATACCTTTAATCGAAACGGCAGAAATTAAGAAAAAAGATATAAAGGAAATAAAACTTACAAAAAAAGGATTGTTTACAATTTTTTTGTAGTTGCCAAGCAAAAGTTTTATGGAAAGCACCGCAAAAAGACACGCCAAATATTTAAAGGCGTTGCCTTTAACTGCGGGTATAAAATAGCCGATAAACACCCCGATAGCACAAGCGGGGGTATAGGTTAGGGAACAACCCGCAATAAGCGAAATTCCAAAGGGCAAAAACTTGTCCATAACCACGGCTCTTGAAAAAATAAATCCGCAAAAAGACACCAAAATATGCGAAAAAGCCGCTAAAAATAATTCTTTTGGTTTAAAATCTTCAATTTTTCTTGAAACTTTTACAACATCCTTCAATTACTGTCACCGCCGAATTTCAAAATTTTACCATTACATTATAAATGCTACCTACCGCACAATTTGTCATACCGTGGTGACGTATTCGGTAATATTTTGGAATAAAATATTATTTTGTGAATAAACCCCGTAAAATGTGTATAGAATGAATTTGGCGGGAAATTCGAGTCGGGACTGCTTTTTTGCTTACTGCAAAATTTTGTTTGACTTTATAGGCGAAAAATTATATAATAGGGTTTATATCAGCAAGTCCGGGCATAAAAAATATAAAGGTGGTTTTTAAAATGGCAAAAACTATTAAGATTACCGAAGACGGTTTAGTAAAACTTAAACAAGAATTAGAAATGCTTAAAACAACCGGCAGGGCAGATATTGCCGAAAAAATTAAAATAGCACGCGGTTACGGTGACCTTTCCGAAAACAGCGAATACGACGAAGCCAAAAACGAACAGGCAAAAATAGAAGCCAGAATTGTTGAACTTGAATCAATGCTTAAAAACGTTGAAATTATTGAAGACGTAAAGGGAAGTGCTAAAACCGTTGTTATCGGCGTTAAGGTTAAAGCACTTGATATGGAATTTGACGAAGAATGTGAATACCGTGTGGTCGGCTCTACCGAAGCCAACCCGTTAGAGGGTAAAATTTCGGACGAATCCCCGTTAGGTAAAGCACTTTTAGGAAAAACAGTCGGTGATGAAGTTATTGTGGACGCTCCCGCCGGCGAATTAAAATTTAAGATTTTGGAAATTTCAAAATAGCAAGATTTATATCTTTAGGAAGTGATATAATGGAACAAAAGAATATAAACAAAAACAATCCCGCAGAGCAGGATTTTAACGAAATAGTAAAGATTCGCCGTGAAAAACTTGCCGCTTTAAAAGAATCGGGTAATGACCCTTTTAAAATTACAAAGTTCGATTTTAATAACGATTCTAAAAATATTAAGGATAATTTTGAAGAGTTTGAGGGTAAAACCGTTAAAATCGCCGGCAGAATTGTTGCCCGCAGAATTATGGGTAAAGCAAGTTTTGTAGGTTTGAGCGACTCTACAGGTAAAATTCAACTTTATGTCCGCCGTGACGATGTCGGCGAAGATGTTTACGCCGGCTTTAAAAAGTGGGATATAGGCGATATTGTGGGGGTTGAGGGTTTTGTCTTTAAAACCCAAACCGGCGAAATATCGGTTCACGCAACAAGCATTGTTTTGTTGTCTAAATCGCTTTTACCTTTGCCCGAAAAGTTCCACGGCCTTACCAATAACGATTTGCGTTTTCGCCAAAGATATGTTGACTTAATTATGAACGAAGGTGTTAAACGTAATTTTGAAATCCGTTCAAAGTTTATTAAGTTTATGAGAAACTATCTCGATAATATGAATTATATCGAGGTTGAAACCCCTGTACTTAATACCATAGTCGGCGGTGCGGCTGCACGTCCGTTTGTTACCCACCATAATACATTAAACATTCCTATGTATATGCGCATAGCAACCGAATTGCCCCTAAAACGTCTTATTGTAGGCGGTATGGACAGGGTTTATGAAATCGGACGTATTTTCCGTAACGAGGGTATGGACCCTAAACACAACCCCGAATTTACAACTGTTGAACTTTACCAAGCGTATGCCGATTTCCACGATATGATGGACATTGCGGAGGGTATTATTTCGGGTGCCGCAAAGGAAATTTTAGGCACATACGAAATTGAATGGCTGGGCGAAAAGATCGACTTAACTCCCGGCTGGCGCCGTCTTACAATGGTTGATGCCGTTAAGGAATATGTAGGTATTGACTTTGGCGCTATTACCGATGATGCCGAAGCCGTAAAGGCGGCAGAAAGCATTGGTGTTGAACTTGCCGAAACGGCTGACAAAACTTGGGGTAACGCTTTGTACGCTTGTTTTGACCAACGTGTAGAAGAAAAACTTATTCAACCTACATTTATTACAATGTACCCGGTTGAGGTTTCACCACTTACCAAAGCATCTCCCGAAGACCCAAGAGTGACCGAGCGTTTTGAGTTGTTTGTTTGCCACAGCGAACTTGCAAATGCTTATTCCGAACTTAACGACCCGATTGTTCAGCGTGAACGCTTTATGAAACAGTTGGAACTTCGTGAGCGTGGTGACGATGAAGCCGAAATGCTGGACGAAGACTTCCTTACCGCTATGGAATACGGTATGCCGCCCACAGGCGGTATGGGTATTGGTATCGACCGTGCCGTAATGCTCCTCACCAATTCGGACAGTATCAGAGAAGTAATCCTCTTCCC
>CAMFZK010000116.1 GCA_946006915.1 uncultured Clostridia bacterium | reverse complement strand
TCGGTTATGCGTTGGTTATATATTCCACGGATGACAGTCCTTTTCTTTTAACCCTTAAAGAATACTGTCTGCCATACACCCTGCCACCTTTTTACAGCGAACATTTAAAGGAGTACGGCAAACAAATTATAGCAGGAAATGCCACCGAAACCCTTTCAAAATACTTTTTTAAAGAGATTTAAGATAATTATATCTTTCCTCCATTTTGTCACAGAAAAGGTAACTGCCGGCAACCAAAACATCCGCCCCCGCTTTTACCGCCAAGGGTGCGGTTTCGCCGTTTATACCGCCGTCAATTTCAATATCGCATTTAAGTCCCTGTGCTTGAATTTCTTTTTTCAAAGCAGTAACTTTAGGCAAAGAATTCGGCATAAAGGACTGACCGCCGAATCCCGGCTCTACCGACATTACAAGCACCATATCGCAAAGGGGTAAAAATTCGAAAATTTCTTCCGCTGCGGTTTTGGGTTTAATGGTAAGGCAAGCTTTACACCCTAAATTCCTTATTTCCTTTAAGGTTTCGGCAATATCGCTTCCCGCTTCGTAATGAAAGCCCAAAATATCGGCATATTTTGCAAATTCTTTTATATATCTGTGCGGTCTGTCTATCATAAGATGAACGTCCAGCGTTAGATTGGAATTTTCCTTAATCTTTTTAATAACGGGATTGCCGAAAGAAATATTAGGAACAAATATACCGTCCATAACATCAAGATGCAACATATCCGTTTTTAACGCTTCAAGACGTTTTATATCCGCCTTTAAATCGAAAAAATTCGCCGACAAAAGCGAGGGTGAAATTTTAACCGACATTTTGTGCCTCCTAATTTTACATACAACATTATTCTACCTTTAAGCGGTTAAATTGTCAATAAATATATCGTATTTTCCGCATTAAACCCGCCCTCCTCGGCAAGAACCGAAGCAGGCGGGTTTAATAATCTTAATTACATTTTTGCAAGATTTGCTTTAAGAGTTTCAAGTTGCTCTTTAAGTTCTGCGGGGAGTTTGTCACCAAACTTCTTGTAATGTTCTTCAATTTCAGCGGCTTCTTTTTCCCATACTGCCTTATCAACGGTTAAGATATCCTTAAGAGTATCCATATCCATATCCAAATCGGTAAGGTCAATATCTTCAGGGTTAGGAATGTAACCGATAGCGGTTTCGGTAGCATCTGCCTTGCCTTCGCAACGGTCGATAATCCAGTTAAGAACACGCATATTGTCGCCGAATCCGGGCCATACGAAGTTACCTTCGTCATCGGTACGGAACCAGTTAACATTAAAGATTTTGGGTGCTTTATCACCGAGTTTTTCACCCATATCAAGCCAATGTTTGAAGTATTCGCCCATGTGGTAGCCGCAGAAAGGAAGCATAGCCATCGGGTCGCGGCGAACAACGCCGACTGCACCGGCAGCGGCTGCGGTTGTTTCGGAAGCCATTGCAGAACCTACGAATACACCGTTAACCCAATCTTTTGATTGATATACAAGCGGAGCGCATTTAGCACGGCGGCCGCCGAAGATGATTGCAGAAATCGGAACACCTTCGCCCTTGTCAAATTCTTCGGAAATGCAGGGGCAGTTCTTTGCGGGTGCTGTAAATCTTGAGTTGGGATGAGCCGCATAGGTGGATTTATCTGCTTTGTCAAATTTAGAAGCATCCCACTTGTTGCCCTTCCAGTCAAGTGCGTTTTGAGGAAGATTTTTGTTAAGACCTTCCCACCAAACGGTGTTATCGTCAAGGTCAAGACAAACATTGGTAAAGATAGTGTTCTTCTTGGTGCTTTCAAGAGCATTGAAGTTTGAATGTTCGTTAGTACCGGGAGCAACACCGAAGAAACCGTTTTCGGGGTTAATAGCATAAAGACGGCCGTCTTTACCTATCTTCATCCAAGCAATATCATCGCCTACGGTCCAAATTTTGTAACCTTTTTTGCGCAGATATTCGGGCGGAATAAGCATTGCAAGGTTGGTTTTACCGCAAGCAGACGGGAATGCGGCAGCAACATATTTAACTTCGCCCTTGGGATTTTCAAGGCCTAAAATGAGCATATGTTCAGCCATCCAGCCCTCTTTCCAACCTTGGTAAGAAGCAATACGCAAAGCAAAGCACTTTTTGCCCAGAAGAACGTTACCGCCGTAAGCAGAGTTAACCGAGATAATGGTATTATCCTGCGGGAAGTGGCAGATGTATCTGTTTTCGGGGTCTACGTTGCATTTTGCGTGAAGACCGCGAACCCAGTCATTACTGTCGCCCAAAACTTCAAGTACTTTAGAGCCGATGCGGGTCATAATAGCCATATTAAGAACAACATAGATAGAATCGGTTACTTCGATACCTGCTTTAGCAATAGGAGAACCGATAGGTCCCATAGAATAAGGGATAACGTACATTGTACGTCCCTTGTAAGAACCGCGTGCAATGTTGTAAAGTTTTTCGTACATTTCGGCAGGTGCGCACCAGTTGTTGGTAGGGCCTGCTTCTTCCTTGGTTTCGGTGCAGATGAAGGTTCTGTCTTCAACACGTGCAACGTCATTAGGAAGGGTTCTGTGCAGGTAGCAACCGGGAAGTTTTTCCTCGTTAAGTTTAATCATTTCGCCGGATTCAACTGCTTCTTTGCGAAGTGCTTCTAACTGTTCCTCGCTTCCGTCAATCCAAACAACCTTATCGGGATTTACAAGTTCCTTGACTTCGTCAAGCCACTTTAAAATCGTTTTATTGTTGGTCATTTTTAAAAACTCCTTTACAAAATAGTTCAATTTTTTCCTTATAAATTATATCTTAAACCGAAGCAAAATTCAAGTGAGATTATTAAATTTTTAACAATATTTCAAAAATACTTTACAAATACTTAAAAATCGTTTGTGTTTTTAGCGTTTTTTGTTGAATTTTACTTAAAAACTAACTGTTTTTGTCCTTATATACTTCCTTTATATACCCTGCAAAGTTTTTAACTTCGTTCCACATTTGGTCGGTAACTACAACATCATTGCCAAAAAGGGCGGTTTTAAGGGCTTCTTCGTCCAACTTTGAATGTTCGCCGCCGCACAAATAACCCACGCTTACGTCAAAATAATCGGCTATTTTGCAAATCGTATCGGTAGAAAGACTTTTAATTCTTCCTTTTTTATAATCGGTCAGCGACGAACGGGGAATTTTACATTCACGGCAAAGGGTTGTAATATTTATTCCCTTTCGCATACAAAGTTCTTCTATTAAATCGTAAACAAAAATCATAATTTCACCTATTTTACTAAATTACGTAATTTTTACTTGACTTTTACTAAATTTAGTATTATAATGCCAAATAGATACGAAATTTAGTAATTTATTTCATTATAATACTTTATTCCGTAATTGTCAATAATTATGAGGTGACCGAAAAATGTATATCTGCCTTGAATGCGGTTATGAATTTAAAAAGGCGAAAAAATTAACCGAAACGCACTCTCTCGATAACCCGCCGTACGAAAAAATTTACGTATGCCCTGTTTGCAATTCCGGCGATATTGAAGAAAAAAATACCGCCCACTGCCACTGTTGCGGAGCGAAAATTTTAAAAAGCAAATATCCCGATTATTGCTGCGAAGCGTGTAAAATTAAGGGCGAAAAACTAAAACAAAAGGAAACCGAATACAAAGAACGGTTAATAGGAAGCCCCATTTACACCCTTGC
>CAMFZK010000115.1 GCA_946006915.1 uncultured Clostridia bacterium | reverse complement strand
TGTGTATAAGAGACAGAGATTACGGCGAAAAGTTAAACAAAAAAATTAAGCAAGCTTCTGATGGGGCAGACATATTAAACATGTTTGCTTCGGGAAGTGATATTTTCTTAGAATTCTGCGTTGATGGAAACCTTGATAAAACCAATAACCTTAGCAATGGAGATAAAATTACATATTCTTGGGAATGCGATGAAGCAAAAGCAAAGAGTTTTGGTTTCAAGCTGAAATTTAAAGACAAAACTTACACCGTATCCGATTTGAAAGAGATTGATACCTTTGATATTTTCGAAGGTATTGAAGTTAAATTCGAGAATGCATCTCCTCTTCTTGAAGCAAGTGTAGACACTTCAAAATCGACACTCGAAGGTATTGATTCTATTGATTTTTCATTGGATAAAACCAATAATATAGCAAATGGTGATACAATAATCGTTACCGCTTCTGCTTATGGTGATATTGCAGAATATTGTATAGAGCAATTTGGAAAGGTTCCGCAGTCTGCTACAAAAGAAATTAAAGTTAGCGGTCAGCCCACTTTTGTAACTGCTCCAAGCGAAATTTCCGAAAACACTATGAGTGCTATGAAAGCACAAGGTATTGACACAGTTAAAGCTGATGCGGCCAAAAGATTTGACGAATATCAAACTTTGTCAAGTGTTGAATTTGATAGAAGTTATGTTTTGAATGCAAAAGATAAAGATAACTATACTCAAAACTATATTGTTTTAGTGTATAAGGTGACCGTAAAGCATAATTATACATATCCGAGATATTCTGCAAAGAAAGGAACCTTCACAAACACAACTTCATATTATTGGCCATTAATTTATAGTAATGTAAAGAATGGTTTGGATGGTAACACTATAGTAGATTTAACCGATACAGAGTCCTTCACCAGAAATTATGTTAATGTAAAAACAGAAAGCTTTAAATCGTGGAGTTATGTTGGCTTTGAAAGCGTTGAGCAACTTTATGAAAAAATAATTACATCTAAATCAGACAGTTATTCTTGTGTTGCTGACAAATAAACATAAAATTAAATTTTAAAGGCTCCTTGTCAATAGTTGGGGTAAAGAGATAAAATGAAAATTTGAGTGCAAGCAGTTGCTATTAGGCAGCTGCTTGTTCTTTATTTAGTTGTTTATGAGAAAAAATATGTAAAATACGGTTTCTGAATTCTTCGAAAACGCTTGCGGTTGTACCGTTGAAAAACGAATAAGCACAGAAATTGAGAGCGGAGAGCCGTAATAGCTCCCGCCATTTTTTATGCTCAGTTGATTTGCCGGTTTCGGATTATCGCTCTGAAGGCGGACTTTTTATGCCTTGTTATCTTTTATTCAAGGCAACATTTCGGACGCAAGCTGAACAGCTGAAATGCGTCCGCTTTTGAATGTAAAGCGCTTTGCGACTCTGTGTCTATCCATACGCAGCCATTTGTCGACCTCACTTACATTAAGCAACGGCTTGCCGTTAAATGCTTCGTTAATCACCGCCAGCTGTTCGCGGAAGTTTTCTTTTTCCCTCGGCATATTCTCACCACCTTTCAATTTGTTGGAATGTCCTATTACTTGATTAATCGATAACAATATATCCGATATGCACTGGGAGCGGCTCTGCTCCTGCAGGACATAAAAAGACACCGCCAAACCGTAAGGGTATGGCGGCGCTTTAATTATACTGTAATACCGATGATTGAATTGTTATATAAAAATTCTTTCAGCCTGTCAGGATTGCCGGTATTGTAAAAATCAACGAGCAATTCATTAAAGCGTTCCATATTGCTCTCCTTTACGGTAAGCATACCCGCTCCCGAGGTTATAAGCACTTTGTTGGCTGCTATTAGGCTTGTGCGCTTGTTTCCGTCCCAGAACAGTTGAGACCTTGCACCCCATGTAAAGACGTTCAGCGCCTTTTCTGTGGCGGTATTATCGGCATTTAATATGCTGTCGAGTTCTTGTTCGGCTTGCTCCGATACCGGCACGGGCGGGGTGTATTCTGTACCTGATATTTGTACGGCGCCGGTGCGCAGTTTGCCCCACTCCAAAGCCTCATTGCGTGCTATATAACCGTTAAGCCTGTAAAGATAGTCAAGGGAGAGCGGCTCCGACATTGTATTCAGGCAGAAATTCCAAGCGTCACGCATATTTAAAATGGCTTGTATATCGTCAAGACGGACGTTAGGGACATTGACACCTTCTAATATCGTCTTTGTCTGCGGAAACGTTACCGCCCTGTTTTCCATTCGCATACCGCAATATACGTTTTCATCCCAATTCTTTTTTGCAAGAAATATATTTTGCTCCGGCGTTAAACTGTATTTATCCTTGAAAGTCATTACTTGCCCTCCATGCCCTCGACATATTCCAATATATCACCTGGTTGACAATTAAGCAAACGGCATATTGTTTCGATTGTTTTCCAAGAAACCATTTCATTATGGCGTAGCTGTTGCAAATAGGATTGACCGATTAGCTTTTCGTTTCGGATTCGCGTAGAACTGTACCCTTTTTCCTTTAGCTTTGCAAGTATATCTATTTTATATTTTATCGGCATTGTTTTTCTCGCTTTCCGGGGCGGCATTATGAGAAGCCTCATTTCCACGATAACATTATAAAATATATATGCACTAAAAGCAAGTGCAATATTAGACAAATAAAGCACTAAAATCTTGTGCAGTACGCCATATCGACAGCACTAATATTCAGTGTTATAATATACTCGTTAGGTCAAGGGGGACGAACCCACTTAAAGAGAGGAAGTGAGGTAATGGAAACAGAAATGATAAACAAGGTTAGAGAGCTTAAGGAACTTAAGGCTATGGCTGACGAGCCGGCGGCGGAGATTACCGCAATCGAGGACAGCATAAAAGCCGATATGACCGCACAGGGCGTTGAGGAAATGACCGTCGATGTTTACAAGGTACGGTATAAGACCGTTAAGAGTAGCCGATTTGATACCACGGCATTTAAGAAAGCAATGCCCGAGTTAGCCGCTCAGTTTATGAGAGAGACAGAAAGCCGCCGCTTTACCGTTGCATAATGGGGGGTGATACCATAATGCGGAAGTCTATTGAAATACCCATAGAGACCGCCGCAGCCCTTGTTATGGCGCGTACCGCGATAGAGGACAATTAATCACAGGAACGCTTACAGAGGACATAACGGACGAATTAAAGCACATTCAGCCGCATCTTGACGGCTTTATGGAAATGGCATAAAGAAAGCCCCATACAGCACCACGCAATCACGCTGTATAGAGCCTACCCACACCGCCGTTGTCGCAAGACTTATAAACGAAGCCTATATATCAGGCTATAGCGACGGCTTACAAGAGGCGAAAGGAGAGAGCAAATGATGAATACCTATACACCCGAAAGCGCTTAATATTCCTTTCTTGCGGTGCGCCAACACCCAAACGGAGCCGTACCGAATAAAACCGATACAATGTTTTCCTAACAAGCTAAAACCGTTCCCATATAAGCGATAACGGGAGCGGTTTATTATTTTTTCGGCTTTTATAATGCACGACTTACAGCACGGACGTAAACCACAAAAGCAGGGCAAAATTTAAGCAATAAACCCCAAATAAAACCCAAAACGGCATTTTTGAGCAAAAGAGAAAACCGCCTGACATTGCACAAATGGCTTTGTTAAGCGGTTTTTCATTGGTTGCGGAGGCTGGACTTGAACCAACGACCTTCGGGTTATGAGCCCGACGAG